>CACYCV010000184.1 GCA_902772955.1 uncultured Ruminococcus sp. | reverse complement strand
GTCTTTGATTCGCATAACGGCCTCTGCGGTTTTCTCGTGAGAATTGAAGGATGTCATCCGGAAATAGTTCTTGCCGCATTCTCCGAAGCCTGCTCCCGGGGTTCCCACCACGCCGGCTTTTTCCAGCAGGTAGTCAAAGAATTTCCAGCTGTCCATATTGGCTGGACATTCAAACCAGATGTAGGGGGAATTCTTGCCGCCTGTATAGTAAATGCCCAGCTCGTCCAGCATATCAGAAATGATTTTCGCATTCCGGCGGTAATAGCGAATATTTTCCTGACACTGCTTTTGTCCTTCTTCGCTGAAAACAGCCGCTGCACCGCACTGAACGGCCCAGGAGACGCCATTGAATTTGGTTGCCTGCCGTCTGTACCAGAGATCGTGCAGCCTGTGACCGTCTCTTGAAAGCTCTCTGGGGATTACGGTATAGCCGCATCTGACACCGGTGAAGCCTGCCGTTTTGGAAAGAGAACACAGCTCGATGGCACATTCTCTGGCGCCGTCGATGGAAAATATAGAGCGGGGAAGATCGTCATCCTGAATGAAAGCCTCATAGGCCGCATCATAGAGGATTACGGCATCGTTTTCCAGGGCATAATTTACCCATGCTTTGAGCTGTTCGGTGTTATAGGCTGCACCTGTGGGATTGTTCGGTGAGCAAATATAGATGATGTCAGCCTTGACGCTCCTGTCGGGCATGGCAAGAAAATGATCTTCCTTTGAGGAAGGTGCATAGATAATCTTTCTTCCCGACATAATGTTGGCATCCACATACACGGGATAAACGGGGTCGGGGATGAGTACCGTGTTATCTTGTGAAAAAATGTCCCCGATATTGCCGCAGTCGGATTTGGCGCCGTCCGAGATAAAAATTTCATCAGGATCAATCATAACCCCGAAGGATTTGTAATAGTCAGCTGCAGCCTGTCTGACAAAGTCGTAGCCCTCATACTCAGGATAACCCTTAAAGCTCTCTTTGAATCGAAGGTCCTCACATCCCTTTTTCATAGCGTCCACAACGACGCCGGCAAGGGGGAGAGTGACATCACCGATTCCCAGTCGGATGATTTCTCTGTCAGGGTGTGCCTTGGCAAACTCGCTTGTCTTTCGTGCAACGTCCGCAAAAAGATAGTTCGGGACCATTTTTTCAAAATTGCTGTTTATTTTCATACAGATCCCCCTTACAGATTGGTGTATCCCATCAGGTCAAAGTCAACTTCCTTTGCGCAGTCCCTGCCTTCACGGATGGCACGGACCACCAGGGACTGACCGATATGCATATCACCGGCCGTATAGACTTTTTCTCTGCTGGTGCGGTGCGTATTCCTTTCCGTCAAAAGATTGCTCCTGCTGTCGGTGTCTACTCCGAAGGCCTGGGAAACGTAGCTTTCACTTCCCAGAAAGCCTGCGGCGATCAGCACAAGGTCAGCGTTTACCGTGTATTCGCTGTTTTCGACCTGAACCATTTTGCCGGAGGAAAAATCCAGCTTAACAAGAACCGCACCTGTCAGATTGTTGTTTTCGTCTTTGAGGAATTCCTTGACGGTGGTCTGATAGACTCTCGGGTCGCTGCCGTAAACCTCGGCGGCTTCTTCCTGACCGTAATCTGTCTTGAATACACGGGGATATTCTGGCCAGGGGTTGTTTTCGGCTCTTGTTTCGGGGAGCTTCGGCATCATTTCAAGCTGAAGAATGCTCTTTGCTCCATGACGCACACAGGTTCCCACACAGTCATTTCCCGTATCACCGCCGCCGATGACGATGACATTCTTGTCCTTGGCACTGATATAGGTGTTTTCTGTCAGACCGTTGTCAAGCAGTGCCTTTGTAGTGGATTTCAGGAAATCAACTGCAAAACAGATGCCGTTTGCCTCTCTGCCATTCACAAGGATATCCCTGGGATTGGAGGCACCGCAGGCAAGAATCACGCTGTCGTATTGATTCAGAATATCCTCTGCGGAAAGTTCTTTTCCCACATTTGCGTTTGTCACGAAGGTGATTCCCTCCGCTTTCATGATGTCGGTTTTTCTGGTGACAATCTGCTTTTCCAGCTTCATGTTGGGAATGCCGTACATCAGCAGTCCGCCGATACGGTCAGAACGCTCATAAACGGTCACATTGTGGCCTCTTTTGTTGAGCTGGTCGGCAGCCGCAAGTCCGGAAGGACCCGAACCGATCACAGCAATCTTTTTCCCTGTTCTTACCTTCGGGGGCTGAGGCTTTGCATAACCCTCTGCATACGCGTTTTCGATAATGGTATATTCGTTTGCCCGGACGGTCACAGGTTCGCCGTTGGCACCGCAGGTACAGGCTTTTTCACACAGGGCAGGGCAGACACGGGAGGTAAATTCAGGAAAGTTGTTGGTTAGTTTAAGACGTTCATAAGCCTGCTTCCATGCACCCACACTCACAAGATAGTTCCATTCGGGCACCAGATTGTTCAGCGGACAACCGGAGATCATCCGGCCGATCATCATGCCGGACTGACAGAAGGGGACACCGCAGTTCATGCAGCGTTCGCTCTGGAGCTTCTGTTCCTTTTCCGATAATGGCGTGTGAAATTCCTTGTAGTTGGTGATGCGTTCGCTGGCGGGAGTGCACAACTGTTCTTTTCTTTGATATTCTAAGAATCCAAAGGGATTGCTCATAAAAATCTCTCCTTATATCATTGCTGACGTACGTTAAGAAGCTAAAACGCGACTTTAAAATTGGTGCATAGGAACACAGCCAGACGTGAAAGAAATTGGCCAAGGCGCCCCGTAAGGGGCGTGACGCGCCGGAGTGCCTCCGGTGTCAATTCGCGTCTGAGTTTTCCGCATCGGAAACTTCATTGCCGCGGAATAAGACTATAGCATATTCAGAACCTGGACGCGAAATTGGGAGCGGCGGCTCGCTGCCTCCTTATCTTGACTGTATCAGATCATAGAAGGCTGATATCTTCGCCTGTTCCTCGTCCATGCCATCGTTCCTGTGCTGCCTGATGGCTTCGGTCACGATCTTATAATCATGGGGAATGATCTTCTTGAATTTTGGCAGATACTCGTCAAAATGTGTCAGGATGCGTTCGCCCTTTTCGGAGCCTGTCGCGGAGACATGCTCGGAAATAAGGCTTCTCAGAAGCTCGATATCCTCCTGAGCGGTGACTTCCGAACATTCTACAAGCTCTTTGTTCAGACGCTTGTATAAATGATGGTGCTCGTCAAGAACATAAGCCACACCGCCGGACATTCCAGCGGCAAAGTTGTTGCCTGTTCTGCCTAGGATAACGACAGTACCGCCTGTCATGTATTCACAGCCATGTTCGCCTACACCTTCCACCACTGCCGCAGCGCCGGAGTTTCTGACGCAGAAGCGTTCTCCGGCCACGCCGTTGATAAAGGCCTTGCCACTGGTTGCCCCGTAAAGGGCTACGTTGCCGACGATGATGTTTTCTTCGGCCTTGAAGTTGGAATTTTCGGGAGGATAGACGATCAGCTTGCCGCCGGAAAGTCCCTTGCCGAAATAGTCATTGCTGTCGCCCTTGAGTTCCAGCGTCAGTCCCTTGGGAATAAACGCGCCGAAGCTCTGACCGCCGGAACCGCTGCAAATCACCTTAAAGGTATCATCAGGAAGGGTATCGCCGTATCTGACGGTGATCTCAGAACCGAAAGCCGTACCAAGAGAACGGTCGGTGTTTTTGATGTCGATTTCTATCGTCTTCGGTTCGCCGGTCCGGAGGGCTTTGTTGAATTTCTTCAGCAGAACCTTTTCGTCCACGGTTTCTGACAAGCCGAAATCATAGAGGGACTTTTCGTTGTAGTTGATGGTTTCGCCGGCGTAGTCGCTGTTCAGAATGAGAGACAGGTCGATCTTCTTTTCACGGGGGTCATTACTTTCCTTTCTTTTCAGAAGGTCTGTTCTGCCTACAAGCTCGTCAACGGTTCTTACGCCTAACCTTGCCATATACTCTCTCAGTTCCTGAGCCACAAAGTACATGAAGTTGATAACGTATTCCGGCTTGCCGGCAAAGCGCCTGCGAAGCTCCGGGTTCTGGGTGGCAACACCGAAGGGGCAGCTGTCCAGGTTGCAGACACGCATCATGGCACAGCCTAAGGTCACCAGGGGAGCGGTAGCAAAGCCGAATTCCTCCGCACCCAGCATGGCGGCGACTGCCACGTCTCTTCCTGTCATCAGCTTGCCGTCTGTTTCGATAATAACCTTATCTCTCAGACCGTTGAGAATCAGTGTCTGATGTGCCTCTGCAAGACCCAGCTCCCAGGGCAGACCGGCGTTATAGATGGAGCTTCCGGGAGCGGCTCCTGTTCCTCCGTCGTGACCGGAAATGAGGATGACGCCTGCACCGGCTTTGGCAACACCTGCCGCAACGGTACCCACGCCTGCTTCGGATACCAACTTGACGGAAATCCGTGCCTTCTTGTTGGCGTTTTTCAGGTCGTAGATCAGCTGAGCCAGGTCTTCGATAGAATAAATATCGTGGTGCGGGGGAGGGGATATGAGAGAAACGCCGGGGGTAGAATGACGGGTTTTGGCAATCCACGGGTAGACCTTGTTGCCCGGCAGATGCCCGCCTTCACCGGGCTTGGCACCCTGTGCCATTTTGATCTGGATTTCATCGGCGGAATTCAGGTATTCCGATGTAACGCCGAAGCGTCCGCTTGCCACCTGCTTGATGGCGGAACAGCGGTTTTCGGCAGTGCCTTTTGTTTGTAAGCGTTCGGGGCTTTCGCCGCCTTCGCCTGAATTGGACTTGCCGCCGATCTGATTCATGGCAAGAGCAAGGGTTTCATGAGCTTCCTGAGAGATAGAGCCGTAGGACATAGCCCCTGTTTTGAAGCGCCTGACAATGGAATCTGCGCTTTCCACCTCTTCCAGGGGAACGGGGGTTTCCGCATAGTTGAAGTCAAGCAGTCCTCGGATATTGACAGGGGACATCTCTTCGTTAAGCATGAAAGAATACTGCTTGTACAGATCATAGTTATTGGTTCTTGCGGCAGTCTGGAGAGCATGAATGGTGCAGGGATTGTAGAGATGTTCCTCCTTGCCGCTTCTGATCTTGTGCTGACCGCCGGAAAGCAGCTCGGAGGAGGTTCCAAGCCCCAGCGGGTCAAAGGCTGCGGTGTGCAGTCTGTCAACATTGTTTTCGATATCCTCGAGAGTGATACCGCCGATCCTGCTGACAGTGCCTGAAAAGTATTCATCTATAAGCTCTTTGCTGAGTCCTACCGCTTCAAAATTCTTGGAGCCCTGATAGGACTGCAGGGTAGAAATGCCCATTTTGGAAGCGATCTTGACAATGCCGTGAAGGATGGCATCGTTGTAGTCGTTGACAGCGGCATAATAATCCTTGTCAAGAAATTCATCATGAATCAGCTCGTGGATGGTTTCGATGGCCAGATAGGGGTTGATGGCGCTGGCACCGTAAGCCAGCAGCGCCGCAAAATGGTTGACGGCTCTCGGCTCGCCGCTTTCCAGAACAATGGAGAGGGAGGTTCTTCTTTTTGTCGCAACCAGATACTGGTGAAGTGCAGATACGGCAAGCAGAGAGGGGATAGCCAGACGGTTCTCGTCCACACCTCTGTCAGACAAAATCAGAATATTGGCGCCGTTGTTGTAGGCTTTGTCAGCCTCGATGTACAGCCGCTTGATGGCCTTGGAAAGCCTTGTGTTCTTATAGTAGAGAATCGGTATCACGGCGGTCTTGAAGCCGGAAATGTTCATTTTTTTGAGCTTGAGCATACCGGTAGAGGTGAGTATCGGGTTGACTACCTTGATCACCTTGCAGTTGTCGGGCTTTTCTTCCAGGATATTGCCGTCCTCGCCGATGTAGATGGTGGTGGAGGTAACAATCTCCTCACGGATAGCGTCTATCGGCGGATTGGTGACCTGAGCAAAATTCTGCTTGAAGTAGTCAAACAGAGGCACAGGCTGCTTGGAAAGCACCGCAAGAGGCTTGTCGCTTCCCATGGCGGCAATAGGCTCTTTGCCGTCCTTTGCCATGGGAAGAATGGTATTCATCACGTCCTCGTAGGTATAGCCGAAGGCCTTTTGCAGCTTGCGCTTTTCTGCTCTTGGATGTTCCTCCACCTTTGCGTTGGGGACTTTCAGGTATTTCAGTCTGATCAGATTGGCATCCAGCCATTCGCCGTAGGGCTGTCGGGAAGCATAGGTTTCTTTGATTTCGTCATCGTCGATCATCCTGCCCTGAACTGTGTCCACCAGGAGCATTTTGCCCGGGTGGAGTCTTTCCTTGCAGACGATTTTTTCAGCCGGTACGGGCAGTGCGCCTACCTCAGAGGACAAGATCAGATGATCGTCATCGGTGATATAGTAGCGTGAGGGACGCAGGCCGTTTCTGTCCAGGACGGCACCCATGATATCGCCGTCGGAAAATACGATCGACGCAGGACCGTCCCATGGCTCCATCATAGTGGCATAGTATTGATAGAAGTCACGCTTTTTCTGACTCATGGCGTGGTTGTTGTCCCATGGCTCGGGAATGGTAATCATCACCGCAAGAGGAAGCTCCATCCCGCTCATGACCAGAAATTCCAGGGTATTGTCGAGTCTTGCGGAGTCGCTGCCTTCGGGGTTGACAACGGGGATGACTTTATCCATCTCACCCATGAGATATTCGGATGTCATTGTCTCCTCACGGGCCAGCATTTTATCGGCATTGCCGCGGATCGTGTTGATCTCACCGTTGTGTACGATCATACGGTTGGGATGTGCCTTCTGCCAGCTTGGGAAGGTGTTGGTGGAGAAT
The DNA here is from genome assembly GCA_902772955.1 of uncultured Ruminococcus sp. GTDB lineage: Bacteria > Bacillota > Clostridia > Oscillospirales > Acutalibacteraceae > UBA1213. The sequence goes on along the minus strand of CACYCV010000184.1, from coordinate 5,163 downwards.
CTTGAATGTACGATGGCAATAGCCGATTCATAATCCTCATCCTGAAGATCAAGGAAGAATCTTCTCAGATCACCTACAAGGAACATACCTTTATATACTATAGTACGGCTTGAAAGGGAAACTACATAGGTGTCCTCGTTGCTTTGTTCAAAAAAGCGTCTGGCTACATAGAGCTTTCTGTCAAAGTCAATGCCTCTTTTTACTCCTTCGGGACGGCGGATAAAGCACTGCTGGATATTCGGCATACATTCCCTTGCCTTTGTGCCCAGCACTTCGGACTGAGAAGGGACTTCTCTCCAGCCAAGGACGTCCAGCCCTTCCTTTTCGGCAATAATTTCAAACATTTTCTTTGCCTGATTGCGTCTCAGCTCATTCTGAGGGAAGAAGAACATTCCCACCGCATAATCTCTTTCCGAACCAAGCTGGATTGAAATGCTGTTCGCTGCTTTTTTAAAGAATTTATGTGATATCTGGAGAAGAATACCGACGCCGTCGCCTGTTTTGCCTTCGGCGTCTTTGCCGGCCCGGTGCTCCAGCGTTTCCACGATAGTCAGGGCGTTTTCGACTGTTCTGTGTGATTTGATGCCCTTGATATTGACAACTGCGCCGATACCGCAGTTATCATGCTCAAATGATGGGTCATACAAATTGTTGTTTTCGGAAACCATAATGATCTTCCTCTCATAGTTGGGATTACATGGCATATTATAAAACTGCTGTGCAGGTTTGTCAATACGAAGTTGCATAATGATGAAAGAATTATTCAGAAACAGGCAAATAAATGGCTAAAAAAGAATTATTTTTGAACAAACTGCAAGACTCAAAAAAAATATTGCAAAAAAGTCTTGACAAATGAATTCTGATGATGTATACTGCAACCATCGGAACAACAAAGGCGTTGTGAGCAATGGAGCTTACAGCGCCTTTATGTTTTGAAATATAATATGGAATGGCATGAACCGCTATTTTAAAGACAGTCCTGATACAGATTATATAATGGATGTCTGAAATGAGCATCCCGTTCCGCAGGAGGAAAAGGTTATGTCAAATGTACCCGAAATGTTTGGAAGTATGGTTTTTAACGACAAGAAAATGCAGGAGAGACTTCCTGTAACCACCTACAAGGCTCTGAAAAAAACCATTAAAAACGGAGAGCCGCTGGATATCAGCGTTGCCAACGCCGTTGCCAACGCGATGAAGGAATGGGCCGTCGAGATGGGCTGCACCCATTATACCCACTGGTTCCAGCCGATGACCGGCATTACGGCAGAAAAACACGACAGCTTCATTTATCCCGTAGATGACGGACAGATTATCATGGAATTTTCGGGAAAAGAGCTGATTAAGGGTGAGCCTGACGCATCCAGCTTTCCTTCCGGCGGTATCCGCGCTACCTTCGAGGCAAGAGGCTATACCACATGGGATCCGACTTCTCCGGCATTCATCCGTGACAGGACATTATATATCCCCACGGCATTCTGTTCCTATACAGGGGATATTCTGGATAAAAAAACTCCCCTTCTCCGTTCCATGGAACGTCTGAGCAGCGTAGCATCAGAGCTTCTTCATCTTTTAGGCAAGAAGGACGTAACAAGAGTAACTACCACTGTAGGCCCCGAGCAGGAATATTTCCTCATCGACAAGAAAATGTACGACAAGCGTCCCGACCTGATCTTTACCGGAAGAACGCTTTTCGGAGCCCCCGCTCCCAAGGGACAGGAGCTGGAGGATCATTATTTCGGTTCCATCAAGACAAGAGTGGCCGCCTTTATGAATGAGCTTGACGAAGAACTGTGGAAGTTAGGCGTTATGGCAAAGACAAAGCATAACGAGGTTGCTCCCTCCCAGCATGAGCTGGCACCTGTTTTTGCCACCTCCAATATTGCAACCGACCATAACGAGCTGACCATGGAAGTTATGAAAAAGACAGCCGAAAAACACGGACTTGTATGTATCCTCCACGAAAAGCCCTTTGCAGGGGTGAACGGCTCCGGCAAGCACAACAACTGGTCCATCTCTACCAATACGGGAGAAAACCTGCTTGACCCGGGCAAGAATCCTGAAAGCAATCTGCAGTTCCAGCTTTTCCTGGCAGCCATCGTCAAGGCTGTGCATGAATATCAGGATCTGCTCAGGCTCACAGTGGCATCTGCCGGCAACGACCACAGACTGGGTGCCAATGAAGCGCCGCCCGCTATTATTTCCATGTATCTGGGAGATGACCTGGGCGCACTGGTGGATTCTATCATCAACGGCACGGATTACCGTTCTCATGGTAAAGCCGAAATGCTGACAGGCGTTGACGTTCTGCCCGATTTCAAGAAGGATACCTCTGACAGAAACCGCACATCGCCCTTTGCATTCACGGGCAACAAGTTTGAATTCAGAGCGCTTGGTTCCTCTCTGAATATTGCCTGCCCCAACTATATGCTCAACACCATGGTGGCAGACGAGCTGGAACAGTTCTATGAAGAGCTGAAAAATGCCAATGACCTTGAAGCGGCAGAAAAGGCGATCATCAAGCGGACACTTACAGAGCATCAGAATATCATTTTCAACGGCGACAACTATTCCGAAGAATGGGTCAGGGAAGCCGAAAGAAGAGGCCTTTGCAATTACCGTTCCCTTCCCGAGGCCATGCAGCATTATGTTGACAAGAAAAACATTGACCTCTTTGTCAGAAACGGCATCCTGACAGAAGCTGAGATCCGCGCACGATATGAGATCGAGCTGGAAACCTACAGCAAGCAGCTTCGCATTGAGGCACTGACCATGATCGACATGGCGGAAAAGAATATCACCCCGGCGGTGATTACTTTTGTCAGCAAGCTGAGTGATGCAGCCGTTGCCAAGAAGCAGCTTTCCGAGTCTTATTCGGTCTATGCCGAAACAACGCTCATCGGAGAGCTTTCGGAAAAGCTGGAAGCCTTTGTCAAGAAGACTGCACAGCTCAAAGAGGCTGTGGATGGAGCAGCTGAATACAAAAATGACGCTCTTGCGTTGTCAAGCTATTACCGTAATACCGTGTTTGCCCTGATGGACGAGCTGAGAAAAATCGGTGATGCCATGGAAACCAAGACGTCGGCAGCCTATTGGCCCTATCCGTCCTATGGTGAAATTCTCTTCGGTGTTTAATCAAAGCGTATAAGGAAAAAAGGTAAGAAAAGAAAGGTCCGTTCCCGGGTCTTCGTCAGATAGTGACGGAGCGGGGGACGGACGGAATCAGGAAAGGTGGAAGGAATGATGGATCCTGTTGTCAACACAGCAATGGAACAAGCAGTCAAGCAAGCAAATGATTTTACCATCAGTATCTGGTTTCTGATCGGTGCGGCCCTTGTTTTCTTCATGCAATGCGGCTTTGCCATGGTGGAAACAGGCTTTACCCGAGCTAAAAATGCAGGAAACATAATCATGAAGAATCTGATGGACTTTTGTATCGGTACCATTATGTTTATCTTCCTGGGCTTTGGTCTGATGATGTCGGAAAACTACCTGTTCGGACTCATCGGTGTTCCGAATATGCAGATCTTCACGGATTTCAATCATTTTCCGTGGTCGTCATTCGTATTCAATCTCGTTTTCTGCGCAACGGCTGCGACGATCGTTTCGGGTGCCATGGCAGAAAGAACCAAGTTTATCTCCTACTGCATTTATAGCGGACTGATCAGCCTTGTGGTATATCCCATCGAGGCCGGCTGGGTATGGAACAGTCAGGGATGGCTGGCACAGCTTGGCTTTGTGGATTTTGCCGGTTCGGCGTGTATCCATACGGTGGGAGGAATCTCCGCTCTGATCGGTGCTGCCATGGTAGGTCCCCGTATCGGCAAGTATAACAAGGAGGGAAAGCCAAGAGCAATTCCCGGACACAGCCTGACGCTGGGCGCTTTAGGTGTATTCATTCTCTGGTTCGGATGGTACGGCTTCAACGGCGCGGCAGCTACCAGTGTGACACAGCTTGCTCAGATATTTGCCACCACCACGGTAGCACCTGCCGCAGCCACCTGCGCTACCATGATATACACATGGATCAAGAACGGCAAGCCGGATGTTTCAATGTCACTGAACGGCTCGCTGGCAGGTCTGGTGGCCATTACGGCCGGCTGTCACACCGTGGACATCCTTGGTTCTCTGTTAATCGGTATTGTGGCAGGTATCCTGGTAGTCATTGCCGTAGAAGTGATTGACAGAAAGCTGAAGGTGGATGACCCTGTGGGAGCGGTCGCCGTACACATGTGCAACGGCATCTGGGGAACTCTTGCAGTAGGCATTTTCTCCAAGGATGAAAAAACACTGGGGCTTCTTTACGGCGGCGGGTTTACACAGCTTGGCAAGCAGGCTCTCGGAATCCTGTCCATCGGCGCATATACAGCAGTACTGATGACGATTATCTTCTTTGTGATCAAGAAGACCATCGGTCTGAGAGCCTCCAGAGACGAAGAGGTCAAGGGACTTGATCTTACGGAGCACGGTCTTTCCAGTTCCTATGCAGACTTTATGCCTGTCCCGCAGGTATTGACCGGAGAAAAAGAAGAAAAAGGTACCGTGCCTCCTGAAAAGGCCGTGGAAGTAAATCTTCTTACCCCGCTTGAAAAGAAGTCCGACAGCAGCAGACCAAAGCTTACCAATGTCAGCATCGTTACCAGACAAAGCAAGTTTACCGAGCTGAATACGGCGCTGACAGCCATTGGTGTGACAGGCATGACGGTGACTCAGGTTCTGGGCTGCGGTACGCAAAAGGGCAAAACGGAGTATTACCGCGGCGTAGAGGTTGAGATGAATCTTCTTCCGAAGATCCGCGTTGATATCGTGGTCAGCAAGGTGCCTGTCAAGACTGTGGTAGATACCACCGTCAAGGCTTTGTATACCGGCCACATCGGAGACGGCAAGATCTTTATCTATGATGTAGAGGATGTCGTGAAGATCAGAACCGGTGAGACAGGCTATGATGCCTTGCAGGATGACGGCTGATGGAACAATTGAATCCGTGTGTATGACAGCACGATCCTTTCGGGTTATGGATGGCGCTGTTCATATAAACAGGCAGTACCCGTTGTCACTCCTTGGGTACTGCCTTTTTGGTGTGTCGGGCATGACACTAATCTCACAGGTGAAAGTCCTGTCACGGGTAGTTACCGCCAAGTGTAGCGAACCGCAAGCTGTTTG
>CACYCV010000183.1 GCA_902772955.1 uncultured Ruminococcus sp. | reverse complement strand
TCCAGCGTAATTGGGTTCGCGGAATAAACATTGTCATTCAGTTCCTTTTCCCATATATCAGATTCTGAATAAAGAATATTGAATGTATAATTTACCGGTGAGTACTGGGTCCCTCTGAGTACCTCAAAATAGTAATTTCCTGCAGGTAAACCTATATGGTCGGATTCCCGGGCATTCAGTGTATCCCCGCGATACGAAGAACTGAAGTATTCATTTTCTTCTTTGTCCAGAATTCTGATTTTCCAGAGTTCGTCCGATGTATCGCAGAAATCATGGGAGAACCTGATGCTGATACAGCCGGATGCAGGAATTGTAAAACCAAAATAATCTTTGTCATTTCCTGAAAGAAGAGATCCGGAATAATCCCTGTTCAGTTCGATTGGGTTCACAGAGGCCATTTTGTCATTGAATTCCTGCTCCCAGGATATATCTTCCGCATAATTGACACTGAATCGGTAATCTTCTGTGGGAGTGCCGAGAGATGACTTCGAATAAACGCAGATATAATATGTGCCTTCTGGAAGGCCGATCTGATTTGAGGTTTTGACTGAAATATCTGTCCCTTTATATCCTCCGTCAAACAGTCGTTCCTCATTTTCGTTCTCCAGGCGTAAAAACCATACTTCGCCGGTTTCATCTGTAAAATCATGAGAAAAATCAATACTGACGCTTCCGGCTGACGATAAGGTGAAGCAATAGTAGTCTTTATCTTCCCAGCTTCTGAAGGCACCGGAATACTCTGTATTCAGTTTTACAGAAGTAGCCGTATGCTTATAGTCATTCAGTTCTGTTTCCCACACATCTGACGGTTCAAAATTGATCCTGAATGTAAAAACGGCAGGATCGAAATGACCTAAGAATGGTTTGATCAGAATATAATAGGTTCCGGCAGGAAGACCTATATGCGGCGAACGCTGCTCATCCACGGTTTTGCCCTGGTATGTCTGGTATATCAGCTCGTTTTTGTCTTTGTCCAGCAGCTGCAATTCCCAAAAGTCCCTGATATCATCAACATAATCATGAGAAAATGAATAGGATACAATGCCGGAAGATGGCAAACTAAAACAATAGTATTGTTCATCATCCCAGTTTTCCAGATGGGAAGTGTAGCTCGTATTGACTTCAATTGTTTCAGCTTCCCCATCTATAAAGGGTTTTGCGTCACCGGTAACCACGGTAATCATGGATATTAGAAGCATAACCACCAAAATAATGATTGTTCTTTTTTTTCTGATCTTCGACATACATGTCCTCTCCCCCTGTAATATTTTGCTATTGTACATCCAGGTTTGTGACAAATAATAAACATTGATACTTCGATGTTATTATGGATTATAATTTATGCGATTGGAATTATTATATCCATTCGCTAAAGATTAAAAAGAAAAACATGTCATTGATACCATTATTTTCCTGGCTGAGAAGATGTATCATCCTTAATGATCTCTTCACCATCCACATAACTGACTGCTTTCAGGGCAGCAGAAATCGAATAATCCGGATCCGTTTGACCATCGTCTAACAGAATATCATCTCTCGGCAAAATGAAATGTGGAAGAGACGCTACAGGGCTATGGGAAGCCTGCTCGTTTAATTTTTTTCTATAATACCATATTCCAAAAAAATCGACAATCGCAAGTAAAAGCATGATAGCGCCCAAACCAGTGGAAGAGGCTGAGAGACCCTTATTAGTAATACCAGCAATAAAAAGTATACTTCCGATAACAATCAGAAAAGGGAGACACCCTATCAGAAATGGTGGTATGCGCATACGTTGCCATGGTTCGCTATGTTTGCAGTTTTTGCATTCTGCACTTATATTCAACATTCTGTAATCACCCTGAGCAGCTTTTGCCAGAGCTTTATCTGCGGCAACATCGCTTGCATGATTGGCAGCTATGTCAGCATTTTTTGCCCTTTGTTCGGCTAGAATCTGAGATTGTTGAGTTAAACCGCCACGGGCATTATAGTTTGCAGAGCCAGCGATATATACTCTCTGGTTATTTATTTTTCCGCAATTTGAACAACGATACAGATAGAAATAAGGTTTCGATACAGTCCTTGTTGTATAAAGGTATACACCCATTTCTATTCCTCCCCCAATTTATCTCCTTTTATACTACTTTTGTTCCGAACTTTTTGTCAAGAAATATTGAAAAAAGATAAAAGAGGAAACATATCATTTTTATATAATTTGACAATAAATCATCTGATGAATGTACATATGATAATATATTTGACCCCAAGAGAACAGGCCAATCCGAAATTATATTATTGAGGATCGGTTTCAGATATGATATAATCAGAAAGCAGTGAAGATCACAGACAATTTTCAAAATTACTGACCCTACAACAGAACAGGAATATAGAAATCTTCCGGGAATTTGGCGTATCTGCATCAGATCTGAGTACCCCGAGTCTCAATGTGAGGAGGAAACCTATGACGCACAAACACTCTGTACAGTTTTTTACTGCGTTGTTTCTTGTCCTGCTCTGCATACTGGCATGCAGTTCCGTTTCAGCAGAGCAGGCGCATCGGAAGATAACCGTGATGGTTTATATGTGCGGGAGCAATCTGGAAAGTTCTTACGGTTCAGCTTCAAAAGATATCGATGAAATGTTGAAAGCGAAAACAGATCCAAAGGAAACCGGTCTTCTGATAATGACCGGTGGTTCAAATACAAACGCCGGAGATTTCAGTACCAGTTCGGCCAGAATTCTTGAGATCGGGGCAGGCAGAAAACGTTCCGTCTGCGAATTTGAATCCATGAACATGGGTGAACAGAACACCCTTGCCAGGTTCATCCGTTACTGTGTTGAAAACCGCCCGGCAGAGCAGTATGCACTGATCCTCTGGGACCACGGTGGAGGGCCATTGGAGGGAGTCTGCTGGGATGAAACGCATAATATGGATAACCTCTCGCTTTCCGAGCTTACCGGTGCACTTGATGATGCCGATTTAGAGAAAAAACTGAGCTGGATCGGTTTTGATGCCTGTCTGATGAGCTCTCTGGAAGTTGCCGGTCAGCTCGAGCCATACGCTGAATATATGATCGCCTCGCAGGAAACGGAACCGGATTTCGGCTGGGATTATTCGTTTCTGACTGACATAGGAAAAGATTCAAACGGTGCCGAAACCGGTCGCCGAATCGTTGATTCGTTTTTTTCCGGTCATGAAAACTACCGGTCTGTTCTGACCATGGCATGTACGAAACTGTCGGCTATTCCGGATGTAATCAACGCATTGGATCCTATTTTCCGCCCTTTAAGCAAGCGGTTGGACAAAGAACATTTTCAGACGCTGTCCGGAATTCGAATGAGTACTGCAGGTTTCGGCAGGGCTGCTCCGGAAATGCCCGCTACCGGCTACGACCTT
>CACYCV010000182.1 GCA_902772955.1 uncultured Ruminococcus sp. | reverse complement strand
TGTTATGACCAACGGAACCCTCCGGTAAGTCTTTCCGTAGATATGAATTTCCCTATAGAATTGACCCCGAAGGGGTGCAGGGGGCGCCCGGAAAGCCCCCTGCGTATATTGAACGTGTTTGCTTCATTGCCAACCAATACTTTATATCAATGGTAAGGTGATGCACTAAACGATAAAACGGTATATGAAACAAATCTGTAAGCCGGCAGACAAGACAAATTCTGCTCGTTGTCTCAAATTGGCGGGATTGTCTTGAAATATAGCTTCGGTTCATGTATAATAGAGAAAAGCTGAAATTGCAAAAAATCATCAGAAAGCGAGGCTGTGCCATGCGAGTTCTTATCTTGTCTGCTACTACCGGCGGCGGTCACATGCGTGCCGCAAACGCCCTTAAGGAGTATATTCTCTCCAAAGACGAAAAATCCGCAGTAGAAATTCTGGATACCATTGAGTATGTCAGTCCCTTTCTAAATAAAGCCGTTACCAATGGCTATGTGGTGATGGCCACCAAAACCCCCAAGCTGTTCGGCGGCGTGTATAAAAGCTCCGATAAGAATACCCCTATCAATAAAACCGTGGAGCTGGCCATGACGGGACTGCGCAAGCGTCTCCTGCCGATGATCATCCAGTTTCGCCCGGATATCGTCGTCACAACCCACGCCTTTGCTACCGAGCTGATTTCGGCTCTCAAAACCAAGGAAAATCTCCCTGTCCCCATTGTGAGTATCGTGACGGATTTTGCAATTCATAAAACCTATATCAACAAAGGTGTGGACGCCTATATTGTTTCCAGTGAGGAAATGGTGCACCAGATGCTCCGCAGAGGTCTGCCCAGGGAAATTCTCTATCCCTACGGTATCCCTGTTATGCAGGAGTTCCTGAAAAAGATCGACAGGAAGGCTGCCCTTGAGGAGGAGGGAATGGATCCCTCTCTGCCCACGATTCTCATTATGGCAGGCAGCTTCGGCGTGACGGATGTGCTGAAAATTTATCATAAGGTTGTTTTGTCCAAGGCGGATTTTCAGGTGATTGTCATTACCGGCAAAAACGAAAAGCTCTATGAAACCTTTGAAAAATATCTCATGAAGATTGATATCAATAATACCCTCTTTGAGCTGCAGCGGCTCTATCCCAGCATCCGACAGAAATCCAGCCTGCGCCATTCCAAGCATCTCAAGGCCTCCAAGCCCACCAGACTGCTGTACTATACCTCAGAGGTGGAAAAGTATATGCAGATGTCGGATATGATTGTCACCAAGCCGGGCGGGCTTACCGTGTCGGAGGCGATTGCTACCGGCTTGCCGATGGGAATCTTTAAGGCAATTCCCGGTCAGGAGGAGCAGAATGCGGATTATCTGGTCCGCAACGGTATGGCGGTGCGTCTCTTCAAGGATAATTCCTGTACAGAGAAGATCACCGATCTGATTATGAACCCGGATAAGCTGAAAAAGATGAAGGAGTCTATTGAAAAAAAGAGCAACGGCAATTCGGCAGCCCGGATTTACGGCTTGTTGGGGACGTTGGTGGAAAAATACCAGAAACAGAAGCACTGAGCACATTTTCAGTCGGCAGAGGTATGCTCTTCTGCCGGCTGTTTTTCGTTTTCGGTCAATAAAAAGCCCGGTTTTCTGGTTGTTTCATTCTTTTGTCAAAAATACGTCCAGTTCTTTATGCGTTTTGTACTAATAAGAAAAATGCGTATAATTCTTTAAAAGAATATAAAATCGCTGTTGATGTACTATTATAGTAGACAGTGAAGAAGAATAATTGATATGAAATGAAGCATAACGCGGAGGATTGTTTATGAATGAAACTGTGTCTCAGGTGATTCTTGCACTTGGCGGACTCGGACTTTTTCTTTACGGCATGAAGCTGCTGGGTGACGGTCTTGAACTGGCGGCAGGAGCCAAGCTCAGAAAAATTCTGGAAAAAATTACGTCCAATCGTTGGCTGGGCGCCTTGGTAGGCGTTGTGGTGACAGCCATTATTCAGAGCTCCACGGCCGTTTCGGTCATGGTAGTGGGTTTTGTCAATGCGGGATTGATGACACTGGCCCAGGCAATGGGCGTCCTGATGGGTGCAACCATCGGTACCACTGCTACCAGCCTGATTCTGTCCTTTAATATTTCGCAGTATGCACCGATCTTTATTTTCCTGGGTGCCATTATGGTGGCCTTTACCAAAAAGAACAATACCAAATATCTGGGACAGATTATTGCCGGTTTCGGTATTTTGTTCTTTGGTATGTCCACCATGAGCTCCAGCCTGAAACCGCTGGCCGGCTCTCCGGCCTTTGAAAAGCTGATTACCTCCATCAGCAACCCGATTCTGGGTATTCTGTTCGGCATTATGTTTGCCGCGCTGATCCAGAGCTCCTCTGCCGCCGTAGGTATTCTCCAGGCGCTGGGTGCTGCGGGAGCCCTGATGCTTCCCCAGTCGGTGTATATTATCTATGGTATCCATATCGGTGCCTGCTTTACCTCCGTTATTTCCTCTATCGGCGCTACCAAGGATGCCAAGAGAACCTCTTTGTCATACGTGCTGTTTACGGTCTTCGGCACGGTGATTTTTACCCTGATTACCCTGCTGACACCCTTTACCTCCTGGATGGCGAGCTTTACAGATAATGTTTCTCTGCAGATTTCTTTGGTGCACATTGTTTCTACCATTGTTTCTACTCTGGTTCTGCTGCCCTGTGTCAACCTTATTGTCAAGATTTCCTGCCTGATTATCCCAGGCAAGGCAGACGAGGAAGAAAAGGAACCCTGTCGTCTGAAATATGTGGACGAACGTCTGTTGAAAACGCCTCCGATTGCGGTAAATCAGGTGTCAAAGGAAATCGATCGTATGGGTGTGCTTTCCAACCGGAATTTCAAGATGTCGATGGAAGCCCTGCTCAACAAGGACGATAAGTCGATTCCCAAGGTGACCGAAAATGAAGAAGTCATTGACTATCTCAATCACAGTATTACCTCTTTTCTGGTACAGATCAACGGTCTGTCCCTGGAGGATCATGACCGGGTCAGGATCGGTTCCTATTATCATGTAGTCAGTGACCTGGAACGTATCGGTGATCATGCGGAAAATATCTGCGAGATTGCTTCCCGGATTATCAAAAATGATGAGGAATTCAGCAGCAAGGCGATTGAGGAAATTACAGACCTGAATGTCCTGGTAGAAAGTGTGATCACCGACTCTATGGATTTGTTTTTCGGGCGTTCCGATGACCCGGAGCTGCTGGAACGTATTACCAACAACGAGCAGAAAATTGATGATAAGACCGAACAGTACAAGGATAATCATGTAGAACGGCTCAGCAAGGGAGAATGCAGCGCTACCATCGGAACTCTGTTTATGGAGCTGCTGACCAACCTGGAAAGAATCGCTGACCACAGCACCAATATAGCCTTTTCTCTTTCTCCTTATCGTGTGTGACAAACACCACGGAGGCTCCCGCAAGAGGTGACGAATGATGAACCGGACAAAACGATATCTGACTGTCAGATCAGCAGTAATCATAGGATTACTGCTGATTTTGAGCATCCTGCTTTTCTTTTTTGGCGGCCGTGAGGCACACGCCGAAAGATCCGTTGACTGGGAATACACCATTCAGGCGGACAGCTCCATTTGTCTGGATCGGTATATCGGCAATTCCAAGGAGGTTTATCTTCCCCTTTCCATCAACAATATGCGGGTGACCGTGCTGGGAGCAGGAGCTTTTCAGGATTATCAGAAAATTGAAATCCTGCATATCAGCGGATCACTGTATGATGTGGGTGCCAATGCCTTCCGGAACTGTGTGAATCTCAAAAAGGTGTACCTGTTGGATCGGGTGCAGCAGATTGAAACGGGGGCTTTTGCCGGATGTACTTCCCTGGAGGAGGTGCGTCTGACGGATAGTATCCGGTATATTGAAAAGGACGCTTTTGCGGACTGTCCGGTGCTGTGGGATGTCAAATACTACGGAACCCCTCGTCAGTGGGAAAGCATTCAGGTGCAAAGCGGGAATAATGCTCTCCTGAATGCCCGGATTACCCAGAACTATGAATTGGGGCAGATTGATTTGCCGGAGGTGGTCATTCATCCGGAAATCGACAGCAAGGAGGCGCTGCATCCCAAGGAACAGCCGGAGGAGTCCCGGCCTGATACGCCTTCCCGGGAAACATCCGATCCCTCTGAAGCCTCTGCCGTTCTGGAATCCTCCGTTTCTGCGGGGGCATCCCTGCCTGCTTCACGTCCTTCGCAGCAAGAAACAACCAATGAGGTGTCCAGGACCTCCGAGGATAGCCATTCTTCATCCTCGCTTCAGGAAAGCCAATCCACGTTGATCATTATGATGGTGATATTCGGCATCTTTTTCCTGCTGGTGCTGGCAATTCTGGTAATATCTCACCTGAGTCTCCGGACAAGGAAGGATTCGAGAGAAATGTGATGAACACGCCCGGCGCGGCTATTGACCCGGGCACTGGGCAGGAGGTTAATGATGAAAAAGATACAACGCTTGATTTCAATGCTATCTGCAGCGGTGATTGCGGTGGTGACGTGCCTTTGCTGGCCAACGGGAACCACCCGGACGGTAAATGCCGAAAGAGAGGGACATTGGGAGTATTCTTATCTGGAGGACGGAAGTGTCCGGATTGACCGCTATTATGCCAACGCCGAGGATTTTGTTGCCACCATACCCGATCAGCTTGGCGGGCGGAAGGTGGCTGTCCTGGGGGAGAATGCTTTTCGCGGCAATGCGATTCTCAAAACAGTACAGGCGCAGAGTCCGGTTTATACGATCAGCGCCAACGCCTTCCGGGAAATGCTGGATGTGGAGGAAATTTCCCTTCAATATGTCAATACCATCGGAGAATTCGCCTTTGCGGGCTGCCGGGAGCTGGTATCCATAGAGCTGGGAGAGAATCTGACAGAGGTGGGAATGAATGCCTTTCAGGATTGTCCCTGCCTGACGGATATCTATTTCCGGGGAACCAAGGAGCAATGGGAAAGCATTCGTTTTGCCAAGGGAAATTATCTGATGGATAAGGTGCGCATTACGGTGAATTACGGCAGTCTGACAAAGGATCGTCCTCAGGAGGTGCTGAATCCGGAGGTGGATGCCGTGATCCGGGAACGTCAGAAAGAAACGTCCAATACCGGTCTGAAAATCAAGAATGACTCCAAAATCAAGGTGACGGATGATGATGTGCAGGCGCTGACCTGGCTGATGGTTATTTTTGCTGCCTTTTTTCTGTTGACCTTTGGGATTCTCCTGTTTAGTCTGCGAAGCAAAAAAACGAAATTCGAATAAAAAACAAAGGCTTCGCCTGTGTCCTGTCAGGGATCGGGCAAAGCCTTTTTTATTTCCGGGACGGGCGGATATCCTCCGGGACCTTCCGGTCTGCATTGATTTCATCGGATCAGAATCCGGCATTGGAGGTGACGGCATTGAAAATATCCGACAGCTTGTACCAGGTGGGAAAGTTGACGGCGCCGGTGACAGGCAGGGAAAAAATTTCCTGAAACACCCGGACACTGTTTTCTGTTTTTTCTCCGTAGATACCGTCAACCACCAGTCTGGGCAGCAGGGGATAGTTCCTGGAGATACGGTTGATCTGGGACTGGATGACACGGACATTTTCTCCCCGGGAGCCTCTGCGGAGTACGCCGGGAAAGGAAATGGGGATTCCTTCCACCTTGCGGGCTTCCTTGAGAACAATATCATAGCCGTAGTAATATTTCAGAATCTGAATTGCGGAATATCCCTGCCTTGCCAGATCACTGGAGCCCCATTGACTCAGCCATCCGTCTCTGACCACCCGGATGCCGTCGCTGTATTGGGTGAACAGCGGCTGGTTGATATCCGGCTTGGAAATATAAAAGGTAAAAAGCTCATCGGTGATGTCTGCGATTTCCTGAAAAATGTTTCGTCCGTAGACAAAGGCCTGATCGAAGGCCGTGGAGCTGGTAATGGTGAAATCGTAGCCCTTGCTGCGGTACCATTCCGTATAGACACGGTTGAGGGTAAAGGACAGAATTGCCAGAATATTGGCTTTCAGGGCTTCCGTCGGCCAGTTGGCATAAATTTCGCTGCTGGCAACATTATTGATGTAGTCCTTGAAGGGAAGGGTATAATCAGGTGCGCTTCTGTCCTGAGGAACGCCGTCATGCACCACAATGAATTCCGGAATCACCGGTTGGGGAAGAACCGCTAAATTGCTTGGAAAGGGAAGCTGCTTGATGCTGGACTCCGGGATTTTCGGAGGAAAGTCGCCCCACAGTGTAGGGTAGGGAATGACGATATCGTCCTCGGGTGACAGGAGGGAAATGTTCTGGATGGCGGTACTGCCGGCATAAATCTGGACATTGCTGACAGAAGCGTCGTCATAGCCCTGTGCAGAGGCCTGAATATCATATTGACTGAAGGGACGGGGACTTTCGCTGTCCTGGGCGTAGCTTTCGGGAGGTGCGCTCAGCCGGATCGGAGGAAGCTGCCCTTCCGCATCCGTTGCCATTTCTGCCACAACCCTGCCGTTTTCGGAATCGTAGATGGTAATTTGTGTACCGGCAGCGGGAAAACCGATATTCTGAAAAAAAGCATTGACCTTCAGCAGACCATAATCCTCTGCCGGTGTGCCGTTTGCCATAATAACCTCTCCTTTGATCCATATTCAATTTCGGGGTTTGCTCCAGCGCGTGACCGCGCGGGACGATTCGCGGCGGAGTGCCTCCGGTGCGTGACCGCACAGGACGATTCGCGGCGCGCTCCACTTCGTTCCGCTCGGTTTCGCTGTGTCCAGCTTTACTGCCGCGGCTTCCACCCCACACGACGCTAACGCGCCGCTTTGGGGTGGTTCTTTTTTAACCGGAAGAGCGCTTCTCTAAGTTAAAAGTTTCGCCAGCCTTTTCAAAGGCTG
>CACYCV010000181.1 GCA_902772955.1 uncultured Ruminococcus sp. | reverse complement strand
TCAGACAGCGGGAAAAACTTTCCGAAACGGTAAGTCCTCCGGGATACCACAATATCATCAACAAGCAGCCCCGGGCTTATGTACACTATTTTTTTCTGAAGAGGAAGTCTGCATCTGAAGCCAATAACCTGAGTAAAGGGTTTGCCCAAAAACTGCTCCTGCATGTGTTCCCGGTTTACTTCCTCACAGGCAATAATAGTCCCGTTCACAAAAAGTACCGGTTTTATATCCATATTCTCAAAATCAAAAGAATATATATGATGATATCCTTCCAGAAGAACGCTTTGACTATCCTCGACGAGTCTTGCAAATTCCAAAACTGTATACATCCCAGAAAGCGGAATCATGCCCGATTGTGAGGTATAAAAATCTACATCTCCCTGCTTTCTTTCTCTGTCTTGAAACAGAATACTCCCTTTGTGATCGTCTATAGATTTACGAACAGTTAAATTTTCCCCTTTAACCTGATTGATCAAAAACAATTTTCTTGCATCTGACAGATGCTTCTGCTGCAGAATTATATCGTCATCGATGCGCCTGACCGTCTGCGTAAGCAGACTCTTATACTCCTTCATCTTTTCATCTGTCAGGACACCTCCTGGAATCCTGGACTGTTCCACCTTCCACTGAAGATCATACATTATTTCATACTGAATAAATTTGGGTATGCTCCCGAATTGATTCTTTGCCGTATCCAGTGCCCAATTGGAAAAAAAATGAAGTTGAGGAATATACCAGCTTTCTTTTCGTATAGCGGACTGTGTAGCACTTTGCTCTCCTGCCAAACGCTTCCTGTACCAGTATACAGCATCCCTTACAAGCCCGAGTGTCATTTTCCGCATCAAAACTATCAGGCAGTATTTTGCATCCTCGCAAGATGTTAATCTGGTGTCAAACAGAATACCCTGTGAAATCGAAGATCTGATAAACGATGCTGAAGCACTTAGATTCGTTACATATGGATTCTCGAACAAATCAACCACTTCCTGATCGATCTGAAACTTGCTGTTCTGAATATGATCACCCGTTTGAGCATCAAAAAGCCTCATGGGAATAGCAACAACATCCGTTTCCTCTCTGTGTATATCGAAAAAACGCAAGACCTTTTCGAAGGCAGTGCGATCCATTTTATCATCACTGTCCATAAAATTCAGGTATTCCCCTTCAACCAGGGATAATCCGGCATTTCTTGCGCTGGACGCACCTCCATTTTTTTTATGTATTGCAATGACATTCTCCGGATATTTTTTCTGATAGTCATCGCAGATATCACCGCTTTTATCTGCCGAACCATCGTCCACCAGGATCAACTGAATATGGGAGAAACCAATCGTCTGCTGCACCAGGCTGTCAATCGCTTCGCGTAAATATGCTTCTACGTTATAAACTGCCATAATAACAGAAAATTTATACTTATATTGTTTCATATCTCTCTCCCACAGCCAGACTAATCTCTGTGTTCATCTAAGGAGGATCCTGGTTCTGTTGAAATCTCCTTTTTACTCCATAAATCCGCTTCAACGGAGCCAATAACCTGATTATCCCGTATATTAGAATGTAAGCGTATTATTTACTTAATTTCTGCAAACCACTGACACGAATCTTTTTACCGGACAATCTCCAATAAGCCCCATAGAGATTTGCCGCCAGAACGAGTAGTTTTATCCGCTGCTTTACATCTGAACGGCTAAACAGTATTTCAAAGTCCTTCATGAAAAAGTGCTTAATTGTGCGGTATTCCCTTGATCTAAGAGATACCCCACCCTGGACACACATTGTCATATACTAAAGATGATTTTGAGCTCTGTAACCGGGTATCTCCAAAAGAAGAACTGGATATTTAACACTCAGATATTTATTGATTCTTTTGAGATTTCTATGGAAGAGCCGCAATCCATCGACTGGATTGCAGTTTGCCATGGAGCTGTCCGGTCTTCTTCTATAGAAACACCCTTCCTGCCCTGTATAAATGACAGATTTTGCGCTTCCGATCAATTGAAACACAATAGCCTGATCC
>CACYCV010000180.1 GCA_902772955.1 uncultured Ruminococcus sp. | reverse complement strand
GAAATGTGAAATAATCTGTGACGGTGACTACCACTCGATCTCCACCGAATTCTCCAGTTCTTTCAGGGGACCCGGATCGCTGATTTCATTTTCATCAATCCACAGTCATTCAGGACAATTTTACCTTTACTTCAGGGCTTTCTCCCCAGTCCGAATAAGGGAAGGCATAGTATTGTTTTCCCTTTAAACGATAAAACAGCGGATCATAGCACAGGCCCTCGATCTCTGTCCAGCAATGCGCATTCTCCGCGTCATCCGCGCTGTCGAGGCATACAAACACATTTTTATATCCCAGAACCTTGGCCATATAGGCAAAAGCCGAAGCATCGGACTGGCACGGCCCGCCGCTTCCCTGGAAAAAGTCGTTCGCGTAAAGCTGTACCCAATTCTCCTGATAAGCAAAGTCCCTGGGCCACAGATAGGGAAAATCACTTGCCCACAGGAAGCAGGCAAACAGCTTTTCTTCCCTCGTCATGCTGCTGTCCGTCACTTTTCTCACATAGTATTTTGCGTAATAATAGGTCTCGATATGATATCCCAGACGCACCGAACGTCTCGTGCCGTCTGCATTATAGTATTTTTCACCTGTTTTATACTGTGCGGCTCTTCCGGTTTTTTCATTAATATAATAGGTAGTCTTTCCGCTCTTGACAATTCCCGTCTTCCGATATCCGTTACTGTCAAAAAAATAAAAATATGCGCCTATTTCCTGATAGCCGGTCAACGGCTTTCCATTCACAAGATAACGTGTTCCCTGGGCTGTCGACTCCCATCCTTCCTCCTCCTGCACAACCGTGACCTTACAGGAAGCTTCCAATCCGCCCAGATTTGTTCTGGCCGTAATGACAGCCGTTCCCGGTTTTCTTCCTTCTACCAGACCTTCAGCGTTTACTGCCGCCGTTGACGAATCGGAAGACCGGAATCTGACATTGGTACTGGAGGCATTTTCCGGCAGCACCGTTGCGACCAGGTTCTTTTTTTCTCCCACGCCAAGCACCATGGAAACAGGAGACACTGATATGCCGGATGGATAGAGACGTACCTTCACCGGACAGGAAGCGGTATATTTCCCATCCTTTGAGCTGGCTGTGATCACAGCCTTTCCCTTCTTCACGCCCGTCACCTTGCCCAGGGAAGAAACCCTGGCAACAGATTTGTTGCTGGACTTCCATGTAAAGGATTTTCTGGTCAGCCCTTCCGGCATAGTCAGAGGCCGCAGAGTTCTGCTGGAACCTGTTTTGATCGTAAGAGATTCATAGTTTAACGGAATCTTCACAGCTGCCGCTGCGTCCGGGCAAACGCCGCCTGGCTTCCCTGCAAGCAGAATGGCTGAGAGAAAAAGAAACAACCATTTCAGCCGGAATCGTTTTGAAACAGATAAACAGGTCATAAATTATTCCTCCTCTCGATGCAAAATCCCAGCATTGATCCGGCTCAATCTCAATCAGGATTATTCAATATCCAGGTCAGATCAATATTCAGGGAAATTCCCTTGCCAGGAGCAAAATCCGCTCCATCCTCATGTTGAGTGTTCGCCAGATTATTATGGTATCTTATCCCTCTTTCATCGTCTCCCATTTGAGACATAATCCATAACAGCGCTAATGCATATTTTTTCCTCAGCATTTTACTCTGATATGCTATCCTGATTCTCAGATCATAAAAGCTGACAGTAATAATATACCAGAAATATCCTCAAAGAGCAAACATAGCTTGTATTCCTCACGCGTACAGGCGGATAACAACTGGTAAAGACGCTTTTTTTAAAAAAAGATATTTTTTTAACAAATTTCCGTGGATATCTTTTCCGAGTCCGTATGTATAAGTGTAAGGCAAATGACGCCTGGCAAAAACAAAATAAACATTAACAAAAAACATCGAGAATAAAAACATTCCTGGAGGATAATAAAATGAGTGAAGAAATGAAAATGGAAAATGTTAACCTTGAGAACCTTGAAGGCGTTGCCGGTGGTAACGACGGTCTGCCCTCAGGCAGCTGGGTATATGGTAAGGTTCACGGCGTAGTGGCCTATGATTCCACCGCCTGCCTTACCCTGCGCGATGCCCCTGGCGGCAATGTCATGTATACCAGCGCCGGCAAAGCGATGGGCTGGCAGAATGATGACAGCATTCCGGTTTTGCCGTCCAGCCGCAACGGTGACTGGATCAAGGCAAAATACGGTACGGTCGTCGGCTGGACTAACGCCAACTATGTATGGTATTAAAGACTGCAGACTTTCACGATAAATGGCAACCCTGCTGGTTTTATAATTTTCTTATCAATCGACCGTGGATTTCTTTCCCGGCAACGTATATATATAGGTAGTACTGAAAAAAAGAAACGGTTATTATGTACTTCTGCATATACTCCGCAGTGATAGATCGGGTTTTCCTTTAAACCAGATTGCGAGGGTATAAGATCTAAGGCAAGTGATACCGCTCCAAAAAACAATTTTGAATAGATTCATCTGGAGGATAATAAAATGAGCGAAGAAATGAAAATGGAAAACATTGACCTTGAGAACCTTGAAGGCGTTGCCGGCGGAAATGACGGCCTGCCCTCAGGCAACTGGGCATATGGTACGGTTCACGGCGTAGTGGCCTATGACAGCACCGCCTGCCTTACCCTGCGCGATGCCCCTGGCGGTAATGTCATGTATACCAGCGCCGGTAAGGCGATGGGCTGGCAGAATGACGAGAGCATCCCGGTTCTGCCCTCCAGCCGCAACGGCGATTGGATCAAGGCAAAATACGGTACAGTCGTTGGCTGGACTAACGCTAACTATGTCTGGTATTGATGTATAGGCTGATGCATATAAAACCTGATCCCCTGAGGTTTGCTTAGCAAATCTCAGGGGATTTTTCCACCTGTGCGGTTGCGATCCGAAACCGATATTATGATGCGAT
>CACYCV010000179.1 GCA_902772955.1 uncultured Ruminococcus sp. | reverse complement strand
TGTAAAAAGCCCGTTAATGGCAACCGCTTCGATTCCCAGACAATAGATCAGGCATGTTCTCGTAATAAATGACAGTGCAGCCGTCACTGCCTGTGAAACCACCGCAAATGCAAAATTTCGTATGCTTTTTTCTGTTCTTCCCATAAGCTGATGTGTAACAAAACTATTTAATAACTTTTGGGTCTGTCAGGTTCTTTTTGACTGCACTCCGGATCCTGTCGTAATTCTGTTCACCAATAGCAGACTGGACAGCTTTGATAATTATAAAACGGAGTTTCTTTTTGGGTCCAACCCAGCTGGCACCCATGTGATGGATTGCGTATGTATTCTCAGTAACTTTCGTATGCCAGTTATAAACATCAAAAGCTGCGAAATAGTCTCTGGGAAAGACTTTTATACTGTCTTTTAGTTCCTGGTAAGCATCCAGATCCGGATCCAGCCCCCATTTGACTGCCAATTCAGATATTCTGTTATTGATAGGCGTGAGATCACAGCTGCCATCTCCCATAATAAAATGACGGCTCCAATAGGATTCCTCAAATGTTTCGATGAATGGATGGCCGGGAACACCGGCCATAAAAGCTGTGGTCAAAAGTCTGTTGCTTTCAAAGCCAAGAACCAGATCACTGTCTTCCAGAAATCCTGAAAAATCCCTTATAATTTCCATGTCCGTATCCAGATAAACGCCGCCATATTTTTTCAGCGCATATATTCTCACATAATCAGATACAAACGCATACTTTTTACATTTATAAGCTTCTTTCACATATTCAGGCGCTGCAGACAAATCAAAATTCTGTTCATTCCATTCATGAATTTTAAATCCTTTCAGCACCCTCCGCCATGTCTGAATATACTGTTTCGTATCGTTCGGAAGATCCTTTCCGCCAAACCAGCAGTAATGTATAATTTTCGGAATCATATATCAGCAACTATCCTGTATAAACTTTTGTTTTTACGCTGTAATCACATAACCTATTAGCTCTGCCTGAGCAAATCCAAGCGTGCAAACAGCCTCTTTTGTATTCTCTGTCTGATCATAACCCGCTTTGACGATATAAACGATTCCATCAACACAGTCCGCCATAGTGAGCAGTTCAACCGTTTTCTCAAAGCCAGGTCCATTGATAATCAGCAAATCCACGTCTTTCAAGGCTTTTTCTATATGTTGATTCAGCTCTTCCCGAATCTGTCTCCAGATATTCGGCACCTTTGAAAAATCCATGTCAATACACATGACCTTCTTCCCCTGACTGATCCAATCGTGATTCAGTTTGCTGAGAAGTTCCGTTTGCCCGCGCTTCTCGTTTCCGCCTGTAAACAGAAGGGTTTTAATCTGCTTCTGCTCTATGGCATCTGCAAGTTGTTTCCTGAACTCTGAAAAAGATCTGTTGTACTCATTATTACGTGACCGGATATGATCCCGTTGTTGCTTTGAAGACGTTTTTCCGGTTTTCGGAAGGCTCCCCAAACACGGAAGATCCGATATTTTTAACATATCTTCTGAAGTTTCAATATCATGACGCCAAAGCGTTGCAAGAAATATAATACCAAGATATGCAAAAATCCCCCCCAGAATACCCACGCCCCCCCATAAAAGCGGAGACCTCAGGTTTTCATGGGTAACTTCCGTCCTTTCAGATGTATCCAGGATTTTTATTTCAATATCCCCAAGGGTTGTGAACAGGCCCTTTATAAGACAGGCAATCACTGCATCCCGAAGCTGCGCTGCGTTTTCCGGCGAGTCGGATACAACATAAACCCCTCCCATATTGGTACCTTTTGCACTTTCCCACTTAATCTCTCCGGGAATGCTCTTTCCCAATTCTTCTTCAAGAAGATACTGCATATAATCACTCTTGGTAACTGCCTTGAAAGCTTCTGACATCTGCACAATATAATTGTCCCTTATCGTCGGAAGGGTATAGTTATATGAAAACTCACCCGCGAGTGTAACGCCAACAACAAATGATGCATTTGCAGAATAACGTTCTTTTACCAAAACACGTGACAACAGGCTCATGCAGACGGTCAGACACACGATAATCGGACAAACCAGCAGAAAATACCGACGGGCAAGTCGCAGAAACGACCGGATAAAAACAGGTATATCAATATAGTCCGCTTCATTAATCCGGTTTTTTTGTTTTTCGTTTTTTTCCATTTTTTCCTATAAGCGTATTACGCTAAAATCCATACAGAACGCATCCTGCAAAGTATGTGTTTCCTTTTTGAAGATCGCTCAGAATTTTATCCACTTTGAAAAAATCAGCATCGCCCTGCCGGCACAAAGCGATCGAAGCGTCTGCAGCCTCACGCCATATCTG
>CACYCV010000178.1 GCA_902772955.1 uncultured Ruminococcus sp. | reverse complement strand
CGCGAACACGTCCAGCGGGGTCACCCGCCTGAGTAATTTGACAAGTGAGAGGAAGTTTGATAGAATAGAGGCATTAAAGGAAAAAGGAATCGGGGTATCTTCATAAGGAACAACTGCACAGAAGCTGACAGCGGCAAAACGGCACCCGATCATAAGAGAACTGTAACAGGAAAGAGGAAATGAATGGAAACAATGAATATGATCAATGGATTCAGAGAATTGATGCTGGATTCCAGAATGATGCGTGCGATTGATGATATGGGGTTTGAAAATCCCACAGAAATTCAGTCTCAGGCAATTCCGCTGATGCGCAGCGGCGCAGATATTATCGGTCGTTCACAAACCGGCACCGGAAAGACGATGGCCTTTGCCATTCCTGCCATTGAAAAAATTGATCCTGACGATGATTCGGTTCAGGTGCTGATTATGTGTCCGACCAGAGAACTGGCACTGCAGTGCAGTGAGGAAATTAAAAAGCTCACCAAATATATTCACGGCATCCGCCCTGTAGAGGTTTATGGCGGCGCACCCATGGACAGACAGATTGCCCGGCTGAAACGAGCTAATGTTGTCATCGGTACTCCCGGCAGAATCATGGACCACATGAGAAGACATACCCTCCGTCTCGACCATATTAAACTGGTGGTACTGGATGAAGCGGACGAGATGCTCAGTATGGGATTCAAAGAGGATATGGAAACGATTCTACGGGATACTCCGGAGGAAAGGCAGACTGTTTTGTTTTCTGCCACTATGCCTCCCTCCATTCTGGCAATCACCAATGAATTTCAGAAGGACCCTCAGATGGTGCAGGTCAGCCGAAAGCAGATCACCCTGGATAACATTATTCAGCAGTATGTGGATGTTCCCATGGGGCGCAAGGCAGATGCGCTGAAACTGCTGCTCTACTATTATGAACCTTCTCTGGCAATGGTATTCTGCAATACCAAAAAAATGGCAGATGAGCTGACAGAAAGTCTGCAGCAAAGCGGTTTCAATGCCGATGCCCTGCACGGCGATCTGAAACAATCCCAGCGCAATACCGTTATGGATAAGTTCCGGGGCGGTACCACCTCTGTGCTGGTGGCAACCGACGTGGCTGCCAGAGGAATTGATGTCAATGATGTAGAATTTGTGTTTAACTTTGATATACCCCAGAATAACGAATACTATGTTCATCGGATCGGCAGAACAGGACGTGTTGGCAAAAAGGGTACCTCTGTTACCATTTGCAGCGGCAGACGACAGGTAATAACGCTGACTCAGATTGTCCGGGAACTGAAATGCAGTATTACGGAAATTCCTGTTCCTTCAGGAGAAGAAATCCGCAACCACATGAAGGAAACCAACGCGGAAAGCGTTCTCGCAGTCCTGAAACGCGGCGAGGAAAAGCCATACGCCGAAATGGTGAATTATCTGCTGGAAAAGGGCTATTCCCTCTTCGACATTGCGGCCGCGGCCTTGCAGCTGCATTTTTCTGAAAAGGAAATCAAGATTGCCGATATCCGTCAGGAACGTAAACAATACGGCAAAAAAGCAGACGTGGATTTCAGCAAAATCGTCATGGATATCGGTCGTTCCAGCCATGCTGCCCCCAATCATATCGTAGCCTCCATTACGGAGAGAAGTCTGCTGCACGGTTCCGATATCGGAAAAATTGAAATATATGACGATTATTCTGTCATCTCCATTCCCTCCGGGGCTATGGAGGATGTACTCGACAGAATGTATGGTGCCAAGATCTGCGGCAAACCCGTCAAAATCCGCGCCTATGAAGAAAAAGGACGAACCACCCATCACCCGGCTGCGGCCAAAAAGCACCCATCCGGGCACCGGGAAACAACCGGATTTCATCACGAACGCCGTCCCGCCGGACAGAAGCATTCCGGCAAGTCCTACGGCAAAAACATCCGAAGAAAGGGATGACATCTGACCATGCGAAAGACTGTGTGGATACTTCTGGCAGCAGCTTTATTTCTGTCTGTCAGTGCCTGCCAACAGAAAACATCCGGCCAGGAACGGCCTATCAAGCCGGAAGAATCAGAGGAGCAGCTCAGTCTTCCGCTTCCGGAGGAATTCAGCCGGGAAATCTCCATGGAGGAGATTTCCCGGCATACGCCTGTCCCTGAAATTTCACTGCCGGGTCCTGGGGAATCCTCTCAGGCATCCGTTCCGGTCGATCTGGTGCTGCCTGAAGGAGTCAGAACGACAGCCCAGGGAAAGCTGCGTTTTTCTACCAGCGTTCTTTCGCTGAATGTCACCTTCCCCGATGAATTCTGTATCCAGAACAAGGATTACCTTCCTAAATACGGTATTTACCTGCAAAACATGGCCGGTACTGCCACCCTGCTGCTGGAATCTGTAGAGGACAAAACCATGACCTCCAAACAAATGTCTGACTATCTGAAGCAGAAATATCCGGATGCCTCTATTTTTACCAATGATAAAAGAGACATTATCTTCAAGCTCAACACGATGGACAGCAGCGGCAGCCCCTACTGTCTGATGCAGAAAATCCGCATGAAGTCTGGCGGATATAATCAGATTCTGCTTTGCTGCAGACCGTCAGAGAAATCCGCTTATGCCAAAATTTTTAATGAAATCAATTTTTCGTAACCCATGGGATGACTTGACGAATAAGCTTTTCGTCCAGGCTTTTCATTCAGCAACGTATATGACGTTTTTTAAAAACAAACCCGACACAAGGTTCACTGAACTGAACTGCATGTGCCGGGTTTGTTTCTGTCCTTTTTTCGCAGCAGCTTACGCTGCTGCGAAGGGATCAAGATAGGTTGGTGGCTTCGCCCCCAAGCCCCTTTGGAGTTTCGCTGTCTGCGGACAGCGACCCGGGGGGACTTTTACGAAAAAGTCCCCCCGGGACCCCCGAAAACGAACTTGGCAGAGCGTTCCGTTGGTCAAAAAAGAACCGCTCCAGAGCGCTCCGTAAGGAGCGTGAGGAGCGGAAGCCGCGCCTAAAAAGTTTAGACACGGCCAAAACGAGCGGAACGGAGTGGAGCGCTGCCGCGAATCGTCACGCGCGGTCACGCGCCCCCCGAAAACGAACTTGGCAGAGCGTTCCGTTGGTCAAAAAAGAACCGCTCCAGAGCGCTCCGTAAGG
>CACYCV010000177.1 GCA_902772955.1 uncultured Ruminococcus sp. | reverse complement strand
CGATGGACACCCTTGCCCTCAGCTAACACTTCCTACTGCCAAGCGTGTAGCGGACTTTCACCGCCAAGTTACTGCCCATTTCGGGTAAACAAAAAGCACGGCCGCTGCTGTCCGGAAGCTGCGGCCGTGAAGAAAAAACATTAATCCACTGATTTGAGAGATTCTACCATACTGATCTTGTTCATCTTGAAATACATAATGAAATTCACGATCATGGAGAAGGCAATAGTCAGCACAAAGGCCAGCAAAAAGCTCAGCGGTGCAATTTGCTTGGGGAACATGACATTATCCATCTGGATAGACTCAATAATAAAGGTTTCAAAAAGATTTCCCAGTCCAAGACCTGCCAAAGCACCGATAAAGGTCAGCACAATTCCCTCGCGGTAGATGAAATTGGCGGTTTCCATATTGTAAAAGCCCAACACCTTGATGGTGGCAATTTCTCTGACACGCTCGGCAATATTGATGTTGGTCAGGTTATACAGCACCACCACTGCCAGAAGACCGGCACAGAAAATCATCACGAAAATAACAAAGTCCAGTGACTTCAGCATATCCAGCATGGCATTCACCTGATCGGTAATGGAGGTCACGGTAATCACATCCTCCAGCTTCATATAGTCGTTGGCGATGTCACGCTCGTTGTCCCGTTCCTCCGGTGCAATCCTGGTCAATACCAGATTGTACTCCGGTTCCTTGCCGGTAAGCTTCTGGTAATAGGCAGGTGTCATGTAACCCAGGCTGCCGGCATAGTTTTCGGTAAAGCCGTCAACGCGGCACTGATACTTTTCGTCCTCCAACGTCAGGGTTACGGCATCGCCCTCCCTGATTTCCAGCACATCGCCAAGCCGTTCTGCAAGAATAATGCCATCGTCCGAAAGGCGCGTTTCTTTCTGGGTTTTCCTGTCACGCAAAATAAACATTTTCCTGAACTGTTCTTCGTCCTGTCCCATGATCATCCGGATCGAAACACTTTTGCCGCCCTTTTCCTTCTGGATGGAACCCCAGCTCATATTGCTCAGCAAGCAGTTGCTGAAACGTTCGTCCTGATGGAACTGCGCCATCAGGTATTCCTTTTCCTCGGCAGAGCCGGATTCTGACAACGCATAAACCTGATCGTATCTGGTCAGCTCGTCAAACTGCAGATGGGCAATGCCGGTGGTGGAGTCCCGCAGTCCGAGGGCCGCAATCATTAACGCCGTACAGCCCGCCACACCGATAACGGTCATAAAGAACCTTGCCTTGTAGCGAAACAGGTTTCTTGCCGTTACTTTGGAGGTGAAATTCAGATGTTTCCACAGGGGACGGATATGTTCCAGCAAAATACGTTTGCCTGGCTTTGGTGCCTTGGGCCGCATCAGAGCGGCCGGCGTCAGCAGAAGATCCTTGTAGCAGGCCATCATGGACACAACCGAGATACAAAGCACACCGGCTCCGGATGCCAGCAGCAGACTCTTCCAGTCTACCGAAAGCATGGTGGGCGGGAAGGTGTACATAATCCGGTAGGTATCCACAATAATCACCGGAAGGGTCAGAATGCCGATGGCTGCACCAACGGCGCTGCCGGTCAGGGCTGCCAGCCCTCCGTAAATCAGATATTTCACGGCAATGGAGAAATTGGAATAGCCCAGCGCTTTCAGGGTACCCGTTTCCGTACGGTGCTCCTCCACCATGCGGGTCATGGTAGTAAAGCACACCAGACCGGCAATCAGCAGGAAAAATACAGGAAACACCTTGGCAATATTATCCACCCGATCGGCATCTTCATGCAATCCCGAATATCCTGGATTGTCATTGCGGTCAAAAATATACCATTTGGCATTTTCCAGGGAGGATATCTGATCCTTCCCCTCCTGCAGCTTTTTTTCGGCATCTCCCAGCTGCACACGGGCCTCATATTTTCCCTTTGCCAGCTCTTCTCTGCCCTGCTTCATGGAAAGCATACCCTGCTGCATCTGTTCCTTCAGCTGTGCCTTGCCGCTTTCCAGCTGTTTTTCACTTTCTGACAGCTTGGTCTGACCGGCCTGCAGCTCCATCAATCCGGTGGTCAGAGCCGTTTCATACTCCAGCTTTCCGTTTTGCAGTTGTCCCTGGGCAAGATCCAGCTGCATCTGGGCTTCATTCAGCTTGACAGCACCCTCTGTCTTTTTTTCCTGCAGGGTCTGCTGAGCTTCCGTCAGCTGCTGCTTTGCTTCCTCCAGCTTCGCTTCCCCCTCCGAAAGCTGCCTGGTGCCTTCCTCATACTGCTGCCGGTATTCCGCAAGCTTTGCCCGGTAATCCGACAGCTTCTGTTCCGCTTTGGCAATCTGATCCTCCACCAGCTCCCCGATCAGCTTTTTCTCCCGGAGCTTCTCCAGCTCCTCCTCCACCCGGTCAATTCCTTCCTGGCAGAGATCAATCCCCGCCTTCAGCAAAGTCAGCTTGGTTTCCGCCTGAGGCTTTGTGGAGGAATAAAATATCTGATACTGCAAATCAAATTCACTCTTGGCTGCCGCCATTTGTTTTTCCGCGGCATCAATCTGGGTATCATATTCCGATTTTGCCTCATGAAAGGCGGCAAGTCCCTCATCGTACTGGGTCTGGGCATCCGCTAATTTCTGCTTTGCCTCTTCAATTCCGGTTTTGTAGGTATCCTGTCCCCGGGCAAGCTGTTCCTTACCCTCCAGAAGCGCCTGTTCACCGTCTTCTATCTGCTTTCGGGCATCTCCGGTTTTGGTGTAGAATTCCAGTTCTCCCTCCCGCAGCTCCTTTTCACCGTCAGCCAGCTTCTGCAGCGCCTCTTCCTTCTTCTGATTGTATTCCTTTTCACCGTCCTCCAATTCCTTGCGGGCGTCCGACAGGATGGTATCGTTAAAGCGGCGGATGCTTGCCTGAGAAACACTCTCCAGCAGCTCCTTTTCCCGGTCGATTTCCTTCTGATAGGCATCATTAAAGGGATCGGCTCCTCCTGCAGAGGCCTTGGTTTTCATAAACACGGCCGTATAGCGTTCCGTTGCAAACTCCTCCGGCGGCAGCATCATATAGAAGGCAATGGTACCGTCTCCTACCGTGGAGTTGCCCCGCAAATAGGTCAGATAGAGGGGGGAGTCCACCAAACCAACAATCTTGTACTCCAGATGCCTGACAATATCGGTGGTTTTTTTTCCTTCAATCGAGGGATTGAAGCTGATGGTGTCTCCCAGATGATAGCCGGACATTTTCAGGAAATAGCTTTCAATGGCACATTCCCCTTCATTTTTAGGCAGACGTCCCTCCCTCAGGATCGGTTCATTGATAATCACCCGGCTGTTGGTTGTTTTCTGCGGAACCGAATAGACCTTTACCACAGAATCAATCTCATCATGGGTCACAATCAGGTCCGCCATATAACCCGGCATGACCGCTTCCACATCCTCCAGCTCTGCCAACGCACGGATATCCTCTTCATCAAAACCAACGGTAGACTGGATACGCAGATCCATCAAATGATTGTCTTCTAAATAGCTCTTTGCCGTATGAAGCATCGTGGGCGAAGAGGATTTCAGTCCGGAAAAGAATCCCACGCTGATGCCGATAATGGCAAATATGGCAAAAAATCTGGATTTGGTGCCCTTAATCTCCCGGAGAATATTCTTCCGCAGAGCGCTTTTCCTTTTTCTGGCCAATTCTTCTTCACCTCACCTTCCTCATGAGCGTTTACCGGCGGTTACCACTCAATCTGTTCCACCGGAAGCGGCGACGGGTTGACCACATTGCTGACCACCCTGCCGCTGCGCATATTGATCACACGATTAGCCATCGGAGTAATCGCCGAATTATGGGTAATCAGCACCACCGTCATTCCGTCCTCCCGGCACTTATTTTGCAGCAGCTTCAGAATACTTTTTCCGGTATTGTAATCCAGAGCGCCGGTAGGCTCGTCACACAGCAGCAGCTTTGGCCTTTTGGCAAGGGCACGGGCAATGGAAACCCGCTGCTGCTCACCGCCGGAAAGCTGGGACGGAAAATTATTCTTGCGTTCCGACAGCCCCACACTGTCCAGCACCGAATCGGCGTCCAGGGATTTACGGCAGATCTGGGTGGCCAGCTCCACATTTTCCTTGGCGGTCAGATTCGGCACCAGATTATAGAACTGAAAGACAAAGCCGATATCAAACCGCCGGTAGGATGCCAGCTCCCGCTTGCTCAGGTGACTGATATCCCTGCCGCCCACCATGATTTTTCCCTCATCGCAGCTGTCAATGCCGCCCAGAATATTCAGTACAGTGGTTTTTCCGGCGCCGGACAAACCGACTACCACGGCAAATTCTCCCTCATCAATGGAGAAGGTCACACCGTCAGCCGCCGTAATGACCACTTCTCCCATTTTGTAGCGTTTAAACACATTTTCAAACTTGACAAATTCCTTTTGCATTCGATCACCCGATTTCCGTTGTGGGCTGATGTGCGGTAAGCCATGCTTCACCGGCGTCCGCTATTTCTCCGAGCGTTTCCTCCTCAAAGGGAGAGTGCAGTCCGGCCGTCTGCAGCAGCTCTGTCAGGGTCTGGGTTCCGGCCTTGCCTACCAATTTGCGGTAACGGCGCCATGCCTCCTCCGGCTGCTGCTGCATCAGCATCCAGAACTGCAGGGCAGCCGTCTGTGCCAGACAGTAATCAATATAATAGAAGGGGTTTTCATAAATATGGATCTGCCGCTGCCAGCCCTTTCCCTCTCCGTAAAAAGGAGAACCGTCCAGCTTCATCCATGGCATATAGGTTTTTAGCAGTGTTTTCCAGGTTTCATGACGCTGTGAAGGAGTCATCTCCGGCTGCTCATACACCAGATGCTGGAAATGATCTACCATCGCTCCGTAGGGAAGGAAGGTCAGCGCGCCGGACAGATGATGATAGCAGAATTTTTCGGCATCCCTGCCAAAAAAGGCATCCTTGCTGCGCCAACCGAAAAATTCCATCGTCATGGAGTGAATCTCACAAGCCTCCAGGGTCGGACTCCTGTATTCAGAGGGAAACAGCCCCGCCGCACAATAAAAAGCAAAGGCGTGTCCTGCCTCATGGGTAATCACCTCTACATCATCCGCCGTACCGTTGAAATTAGCAAAGATAAACGGTACGTCGTAATCCGCCAGCTCCGTACAGTAGCCGCCTCCGGCCTTGCCCTTTTTGCTCAGGACGTCCATCAGTTCCCGGTCCAGCATCATATCGATAAAGGTGCCTGTTTCCTCGGAAAGCTCATGATAAAAGGCTTTTCCGGCTGCCAGTATTTCCTCCGGGGTTCCGGCAGGACGAGGATTACCATCCCGGAAATGAAGAGCGGCATCCGCAAAGCTAAGGGGATAGGACAATCCTGTTCTCTGTGCCTGTTCCCGATAAAGTCTGTCTGCCACCGGAACGATATAACGCACTACTCCTTCCCGGAAGCGCGCCACATCCTCCGCCGTATAGCAGTTGCGGTTCATCTGCAGATAGCCAAGGGGAACAAAATTGTCATATCCCAGTTTTTTACCCATGGCATCCCGCAAATGCACCAGCTGGTCAAATATTTTGTCCAGCTTTTCACCGCATTCCTGATAAAAAGTTCCTTCTGCCTGCCAGGCAGCGCGGCGCTGCACATCATCAGGAGACTGTTTATAGGGTGCCAGCTGAGAAAGGGTCAGTGTCTTTCCGTCAAAGGGAATCTGAGCAGAAGCCAGCAACTTCTGATATTCGGTTTCCAGGCGGTTGGTTTCCTGCGTTTCCGGAATAATATCGGCAGAAAAAGCCTTGAGAAAGATTTCATGATTCAGAAACAGCAGACGACCGTAAGACTCCTCCAGTTCCTTCCGGAAGGGACTGTCCATCAGCAGCCGGACAAATTGTTGCTGCAGCTCTGTCAGCAGCGGCGACATTTCGTCAAAATAATCCGCCTCCTGTTCATAGAAAGGGTCAGCCGTATCAATTGTATGACGGATATTAGCCAGACTAAACATAGTATCAACATGAGAAATCAGCCGTTCCCATCTGACAAAGGCATCCTTGGCCAATGTCAGTGAGGAAGCATCAGAAAACTCCTGACATATTTTTCCTGCCTGCGCTTTCACCTCATCCCAATCGGGACGTTCATAGGGCATCTCGGAAAACTTCATAATATCCCTCCGTCAAGAAATGATAGCCTTATTGTACCGCAAATTTTTAAAAAAATCAATCAAAATCTCCTCAGGCACGGAAATCAATATTCCGGAGAGGAAAGTTGATTTCCGTGTCCCGTGTGGGTTAGTGTAAAATAATTCTGGGGAAAATGCCCGGTCAGAATGCAACCGCCCCAAAGCGACGCGTAAGCGCCGTGTGGGG
>CACYCV010000176.1 GCA_902772955.1 uncultured Ruminococcus sp. | reverse complement strand
CTAAGAAAGTGGATTGCCTGTTTTGCTGCTCGAGTGAGCCCCCGATAAAAATGTCGCCCGGGAGGCGACCATAGATGAATATCTTTGTGTATAATGGTGACATCACATTAAAGGGGGATACTCAAAATGAAAAACAATATCACTGAACTTGTCTTCATTCTTGACCGGAGCGGGTCCATGAGCGGGCTGGAAAGCGACACAATTGGAGGATTTAACGGACTGATTGAAAAGCAGAAAAAGGTTGATGGAGTCTGCTATGTTACCACAGTTCTGTTTGACACACGGTTTGAAACCATCCATGACAGGGTAAATCTTTCTGAGATCCAGCCAATGACTGACAGGGATTATTCCGTCGGAGGATGTACAGCATTGCTGGATGCAATAGGGGATACGATTCAGCATATTGCCCAGATACATAAATACGTTAGGCCGGAGGACGTTCCGGAAATAACTACCTTTGTTATTATGACGGATGGTTTGGAGAACGCCAGCCATCGTTACAGCAGTGACAAGGTCAAACAGATGATCGAGCATGAAAAAGAAAAGTACGGTTGGGAGTTTCTTTTCCTCGCAGCAAATATTGACGCAGTAGAGACGGCATCACACATTGGCATCATGGCAGACCGCTCTGTGGACTATATGGCTGACAGCTGCGGCACGGAACTTGCTTTCAATACTGTTGCGGAAACTGTCTGCAGCCAGAGGATGGGAATGCCGATTCATGCAAGCTGGAGTAGAAAAGTTAAGGAGGATCATCAGAAAAGGAAAAAGTAATGCTTGACGAAGCAGCAGCATTTTCGGTATGATTAAGAAAATGATGTTTGATAGAGGTGAGCAAAAATGTCCGCAGGAACAGAATCAGGTTTACTAAACTGGATCAGGAAAACATTCCAGGGCTATCCTAAAAAGAAAGTGCTCCCGCCTGAGGATATCCAAAAGTATGTAGAGGAGAAGCTCAGCCGAGAGCAGATAGGACTTTATGAAAAAGCTCCTATAGGAACCACTGCGCCTATTGAGGCGGCAAGGCACGAAAGTCCAGATGCACTGCCTGATGCAATGTTTGCTGTTCCTGCCTCCATGGATGGAGGACAACCGGCAGAACAGAAAGACCGTGAAAAGGATCTCGATTTCTCAGCAGCAGCTCCTTTACTAAAGAAGGAGCAAAAAGAGTGGGTTTATTGTGCCACGAAACCACCGGTAGATTATCAGATGGCTGCGCGGCCCAGAAAAAAAGCCTTACAGGAGAAAGAGCCGCTTCCTGCGGAAAAGAGTCCCGGGCCTGTTCTGGTGCCGGAAGAAGAGAAAGGCCTTACGGAAGCGACTATTGTGATCAATAGACGCCTTCAACACAATCGCTCCCTGGAACTGGATGAGAGCTTTCAGCAGATGCTTTTCCGTGAAATTGACAGCCGCGGGATGACGGATGTGGAGTGTTATCAGCGTGCGCATATGGACAGAAAGACGTTTTCCAAAATCCGTGGTAATATTTATTATAAGCCGAAAAAGGAGACAGCCGTTGCCCTCGCGCTTGCCCTGAAAATGACTGTTTCAGAGGCGCAGGAGCTGCTCAGAAAAGCCGGTTATGCTTTTTCTGACAGCAATGTATTTGATGTTGTCGTCATGTATTTTTTTGAAAAGAGACAATACGACCTCTTCGAGATCAATGAGACGCTTTATTATTATGACCAGCCACTGCTTGGAGCATGGTAAAACAGAAAAATGAGTAGTCGGAACAGTTTTGTATGTTAAAAAGATATTAATGAATAAGAAGAAAAATGATTGCCAAAGCAGTATTTTTCGGCAGTCATTTTTTCTCACATATAAGATTTTGACAGAATTTTCGATATGTGCTATACTAATCTTTTAGTGTGCCTATTGTGAAATATAAAGGACAGGACCGGACATGAAGGATAAGAAAAATGTGAAAACATCGAGGCGTTTTACGGCACTGGCATATGACATTCCTATGCTGGTTTTTTCGGTATTCTTCTTTCTCTATCTGAATCCGAGTGTGGATACCCATACTCGGCTGAAGTATGTCTTCTT
>CACYCV010000175.1 GCA_902772955.1 uncultured Ruminococcus sp. | reverse complement strand
TTTACTGCCGCGGCTTCCGCCCCACACGACGCTAACGCGCCGCTTAGGGGCAGGTGCATTCTGACCGGAAGGACGCTTTGCTGAAATTTTCCTTAGATATGAACTTCCCTGATAGTTTTTCATCCGAAGGGATACAGACCGGGCATTTTCCCTAGAATTATTTTACACCAACGGCGGAGGCACTCCGCCTCTTGTATTGCGAGTGGTTTTGCTGTATGATGTAGTTAATATTATATTGATTTGCGGAGAGGAAGGAATGATTATGAACATAACTGCATTGACCGAAAATACCACCGAAAGGGGATTATCCACCGAACACGGTCTGAGTCTTTACATCGAGACGAATAAAGCGACAATTCTGTTTGATATGGGCCAGACATCCCTCTTTGAACGGAACGCTGCTCTGCTTCAGAAGGATCTGACAAAGGTAGATATCGCGGTTGTTTCTCATGGACATTATGACCACGGGGGAGGGCTCCGTCGTTTTTTGGAGATTAACGACAGGGCTCCGGTGTATCTTCATCGCTGTGCCTTTGAACCGCATTACAGGGCAGACGGAACCTATAACGGTCTGGATGTTTCATTGAAGAACAATTCCCGTCTGATTCTGACAGAGGGAGAAACCTCCATTGAAGAGGGAATTACCTTGTATGACTGCCAGGGGCGTCCCAAGATTCTGGAGCTGGGTTCCTTTGGTTTGCTGATGCAGCAGGAAGGTACTCTGGTGCCGGATGATTTTCGCCATGAACAGGTGCTTCTGATTGAGGAAGAGGGAAAAAGGGTTCTGATCAGTGGATGCTCCCATCAGGGAATTCATAATATTATGGCATGGTTCCGCCCGGATATTCTGATCGGAGGCTTTCACTTTTTCAAAATGCCGGTGGGGGACCGTCTGACAGAGCTGACACGGCTGCTGGGTGTCTATTCCGCCAGGTACTTTACCTGCCATTGTACAGGAGTGGATCAGTATCATTGGATGAAACGTACCCTGCCGGATCTTGAATACCTTTCCACCGGAAAAACGATTTATTTGTAACGATGCCATGTGACAGATCAAAAAAAGCTTCCGCCCACCAATCGGGGACGGAAGCTTTTGCATCAGTATTTAATCGGGTTAGAGGAGAGATATTTCTTGACCATCAGTGCTACCTTGAAAACGATGGCATCCTCAAACTCTCTCAGATCGAGTCCGGTGAGCTTTTTGATCTTTTCCAGTCTGTAAACCAGGGTGTTTCTGTGTACGAACAGCTTACGGGAGGTTTCTGAAACGTTCAGGTTGTTTTCAAAGAAGCGCTGAATCGTAAACAGGGTTTCCTGATCCAGAGATTCGATGGAGCCTCTCTTGAAGACTTCCTTCAGGAACATATCGCAGAGAGTGGTGGGAAGCTGATAGACCAGTCGGGCGATACCCAGGTTATCATAGCTGATGATGGTGCGCTCGGTGTCAAATACCTTGCCGACCTCCAGGGCAACCTGGGCTTCCTTGAAGGAACGTGCCAGATCCTTGATGCCGGTTACAGGTGTGCCGATACCGATGACACAATGAGTGTAGAATTCTCCCGAAAGGGTATCCACGATAGAGCTTGCCAGTTTCTCCAGATCCTTGGAATCAATATCGTTTTTGATTTCCTTCACCAGGGCAATATCGGTTTCGTTGATGTTGATGACAAAATCCTTTGCCTTATCAGGGAAGAGATTCTGAATGACATCATAGACGGAAATATCCGTCTTGGAGGTGATCTTGATAAGGAAGCAGACTCTTGTTACATCTGCATTGAAACGAAGCTCCCTGGATTTCAGATAAATATCTCCGGGAAGAATATTGTCGAGGATCACGTTTTTGATAAAGTTTCCTCTGTCATATTTCTCATCGTAGTACTGTTTGATGCTGCCCAGGGAAATTGCCAGGATGGCAGCATATTTCTGAGCAGCATAATCGTTGCCGGCTACAAAAACTGCATATTCCCCTCTGGGCTTGTTGCCAAAAGCACGGTATGTATAACCGTTCAGAACAAAAGGAGCGGTGGAGGTGAGCATCTCGGAGGTAATATGCTCATTGACCTCACCGATTCTTCCGAGTTCACTGCAAGCGATGACCACAGAGGTTTCGTCAATGACACCGATTGTGCGGTCGATCGTGTCACGCATCTGGTGAATAACACCCTGAAAAAGTCTGTTTGACATAAATGTTCCCTCACTTTAAAAGAATATAGTTTAACCTGCTCTGTTCATTGTCCGGAAAGGCGTCCAGCACCCCCGATGACTTCCGTCCTGAAATCAGGCTGCAGCCAACGAAAAAGCTGTTCGCTTGGTTGGCTTGCATCTATCAAATATTACTATATACATTTTACACAAAAAGAAACGAAATTGCAACCTTTTTTAACAAATATTTTTGAATTTTTCTGGCAAATCCGTGATAAAAATAGGAAAAATCACAAAGCAAATGCAAAAGGTAATTAAATTCTAAAAATTCACACCTAATTCATGTAAATATTATTATAATTGCTTTGAAAAATTGTTGAAATGTCCGTGACGTTCCGTTGAAAAAGAGGGAAACAGGTGATATAATTATACTGGTTAATTCTGTGGTGAGAGCAGACAAAAGCGGATGCTCCCATTGTTGAGAATGTATGACAGAAAAACGGGTGATACTATGTTGAAGGGTGAGCTGCTTTCTCCTGCGGGAGATGCGGAATGTTTTGATCAGGCGTTGCAGTTTGGTGCGGACGCCATTTATCTGGCAGGCAAACAATTCGGAATGAGAAGTGCGCCGACAAATTTTGATTTTGAAACCTTAAAGGCCTCTGTTGCAAAGGCGCATGCCAAGAATGTCAAGGTTTATGTGACCTGCAATACGCTTCCCAGAAATGAAGAAATAGACCGGATTCCGGCTTTTCTGGAAGAAGCTGCCGACTGCGGAGTGGATGCTTTTATCATTGCTGATCTGGGGGTGATGACCCTTGCGGCAAAATATGCGCCAAAGGTCCAACGCCATGTTTCTACCCAGGCAGGGGTGGTCAATTATCAGACTGCCAGAGTGCTGCATGAGATGGGGGCTTCCCGGGTGGTGCTGGCAAGGGAATTGTCTCTGCAGGATATTGCCGGTATCCGGGCAAAAACTGATCCGGGACTGGAGCTGGAAGCCTTTGTGCACGGCTCCATGTGTGTTTCCTTTTCGGGCAGATGCCTGCTCTCCAGTTATCTGACCGGCAGGGATGCCAACCGGGGAGACTGTGCGCAGCCCTGCCGCTGGAAGTATCATTTATATGAGGAGCATCGGGAAGGGCAGTTCTTTCCTGTCAATGAAGAGGAGGACGGTACCTATCTGTATAATTCCCGTGATCTCTGTATGATCGAACACCTTGATGATGTCCTCAAGGCCGGTATTTCCAGTCTCAAAATCGAAGGTCGGGCGAAGGCGGCATATTATGTGGCTGTTACGACGAATGCTTATCGCCATGCACTGGACGATTATTATCGGGAAGGGGACAGCTGGACGCTGGCGCCGTGGATCCGTGAGGAGCTGGAAAAGGTCAGTCACCGGGAATACAATACCGGTTTTTATTATGGAAACGAACCGGGACAGACCACCGGAAACGGCGGCTATATCCGGAAATATGAGGTGGTGGCCGTTTGTGATGACTATCAGGACGGCACTGCCAGTCTGACCCAGCGGAACCGTTTCTTTGTGGGGGATTGTCTGGATGTTCTTCCTCCCAGCGGAATTCCCTTTTCGTTTACGGTAGAAAAAATGTTCAATGAGGCGGGAGAATCCGTGGAGTCGGCACCCCATGCCATGCAAAGGCTGACCGTTCCTGCCGCTGTCGCAATACCCAAAGGCTCACTGCTGAGAAAACGCAGAATCAGTGAATAACCATCTTTCCGTCGTTCCGTGTCGCTTTTGACAGACGGGACTTCAGAATGGGGACAAGGAGAGAAGCAAAATGGACCAGTTCCGTTTAGTATCGGATTATCAGCCAACAGGGGATCAGCCTCAGGCCATTGATACCCTGGTCAGAAGTATTCAGGCGGGGCATAAGGAACAGACTCTTCTGGGGGTGACCGGCTCCGGCAAGACCTTTACCATGGCCAATATTATTGCCCGGCTTAACCGGCCTACGCTGGTGCTGGCACATAACAAAACCCTTGCCGCGCAGCTTTGCTCGGAATTCCGGGAATTCTTTCCGGATAACGCCGTGGAATACTTTGTGTCCTATTATGACTACTATCAGCCGGAGGCCTATGTTCCCACCACGGATACCTATATTGAAAAGGACAGCTCCATCAATGATGAAATCGACAAGCTGCGGCATTCCGCCACGCTGGCACTTTCCGAACGGCGGGATGTCATCATTGTATCCAGCGTTTCCTGCATCTATTCCCTCGGCAACCCGATTGATTACCGGACCATGGTGATTTCTCTCCGGCCTGGAATGCAGAAATCCAGAGACGAGCTGCTGCATAAGCTGGTGGAGCTTCAATATGAACGGAACGATATTGATTTTACCCGTAACAAGTTCCGTGTCCGGGGAGATGTGGTGGAAATATTTCCGGCCTCTTCATCGGACAGGGTGATCCGTGTGGAATTCTTCGGGGATGAAATTGACCGGATTTGCGAAATCAATCCGCTGACGGGAGAACTGCGGGGAGTGCTGCGCCATGCAGCCATTTATCCCGCCTCTCATTATATTGTTCCCCGGGATAAAATGGAGATTGCCATCGGGCAGATTGAAGCGGAATTAGAAGAACGGGTGCGCTATTTTACGGAACGGGGTAAGCTGCTGGAGGCCGAGCGGATTCAGCAGCGGACCCGCTATGATATCGAAATGCTGCGGGAAATCGGTTTCTGCAGCGGGATAGAGAATTATTCCCGTGTTCTGTCCGGCAGAGCCCCCGGTTCCTCACCATATACACTTCTGAGCTATTTCCCGGAGGATTATCTGCTGTTTGTAGATGAGTCTCATGTCACCCTTCCTCAGGTGAGGGGAATGTACGGAGGGGACAGGGGCAGAAAGGAAAACCTGGTGGAATATGGATTCCGGCTGCCCTCTGCCTATGATAACCGCCCGCTGAATTTTGACGAATTTTACTCCCGCATTCATCAGGCGGTTTTTGTCAGTGCTACCCCTGGTGATCTGGAAAAGGAAAAGAGCCAGGTGATTGCACAGCAGGTGATTCGTCCCACAGGCCTGCTGGATCCTGAAATCAGCGTCCGCCCCATTGAAGGGCAGATGGATGATCTGATTTCCGAGATCAATCTGCGCACGGAAAAGGAACAGCGGGTTCTTGTCACCACTTTGACCAAGAAAATGGCAGAGGATCTGACGGATTATCTCAAGACTGTCGGTATTCGGGTACGCTATATGCACCATGATATTGATACGGTGGAGCGTATGGAGATTATCCGGAATCTGCGTCTGGGAGAATTTGACGTGCTGGTAGGTATCAATCTGCTGCGGGAGGGATTGGATATTCCCGAGGTTTCCTTGGTTGCCATTCTGGATGCCGATAAGGAGGGCTTCCTCCGCAGTGAACGTTCTCTGATCCAGACCATCGGTCGGGCTGCCCGCAATGCAGAGGGCAAGGTGATTATGTATGCGGATGTTGTGACGGATTCCATGGAGAAGGCAATTGAGGAAACGGAACGCCGCCGCCGCATCCAACAGCAATATAACGAGGAGCATCATATTATCCCCCGGACCATTACCAAAAAGGTGGTGGAGATGATTGAAATTTCCACCCACGCCGATGACGGCAATCAACCGAAAAAGAAGCTGACCCGTGCCGAACGGGAAAAACTGATTGAACAGCTGACAAAGGAAATGAAAGCGGCTGCCAAGCTGCTGGAATTTGAACACGCCGCGTATCTGCGTGACAAGATCAAGGAACTACAGGGAGGATAACCCACCGGATCGGCCGGCCATGTTGTGTGATGAGGTGTAAATATGGACATACTCGGACTTGACAAAATCAGAAAAATATCGGATAATACAGATTTAGAGCCTTCGGTCATCGGATTAGAGATGATTCACTGCGAGGAAGACAGCATCCGTATTACCGGGCTGGACAGTATCCGCACCGTCATCGAAAGTGATTTTCCCAGGATGTCGTCCTTTGCCCTGGAGGTCATCCGCCTGGCTGGACGTGCCAGAGAACTGGACAAGCACTTGCGCCAGTTTGGTGCAGAGGAGCATCAGTACCTGTTTGAGCCGGTGATCCCCTTGTCACAGGTACGGGATTTTGAAGGCCGTCACAGGATTTGTCTGCCTCAGGGATATGTGGATTTCCTGACCCAGGTAGGCAACGGCGGTGCGGGACCGGACTATGGCATTTTTTCTCTGGAGCAGGCAGAATTTTCTGCATATCATCATCACAAAAATACCCATTGCCTGCATACGGAGGTCAAGGGGCAGCCGGATTATGCCACGCTTCCCTATTCCCTGCAGAACAGACAGCCTCTGGTGGATGCCATGCTGACGCCGGAGCGGTGGAACGCCTGGTATGCGGAGATGAATCGTTATGAAAATCAGGGTGACCGGCAGCAGGCGGACGCACGGTATTGTGAAGCCTATAACGGTCTGCTGCAGATTATTGATTCCGGCAGCGGAGAAGGCTATATGCTGGTATGTACGGGTTCCCTGCAGGGAGAAGTGGTGGTGTTCCGCCAGGGGATGGAATGTCCATCTCCTACGGGACGCACCTTTGAAGAGTTTGTATTGACCCATTTCAAGGGCGTAATTGATAAGTTTGAGAAGAATCAGTGAAAAGAGGATGAAAATTGGCAAGAAAAAACACACAGAGCACCTATGGCAATGAAAGCATTACCTCCCTGAAGGGCGCGGACCGTGTTCGTAAGCGTCCGGCCGTTATCTTCGGCTCTGACGGTATTGAAGGTTGTCAGCATTCCGTTTTTGAGATCCTTTCCAACTCCATCGACGAGGCAAGAGAGGGCTACGGCAAGGATATTATTGTGACGAAATATGCTGACCATTCCATTGAAATCGAGGACTTCGGCAGAGGTATTCCTGTGGACTACAACAAAAACGAAGAGAGGTTCAACTGGGAGCTGGTGTTCTGTGAGCTGTATGCCGGAGGGAAATATAATAACCGGGAAGCGGAAAGCTATGAGTTTTCTCTTGGTCTGAACGGGCTGGGACTATGCTCCACTCAGTATTCCTCGGAATATATGGATGTGGATATCCGCCGGGACGGTACCCATTTTTCCCTGCACTTTGAAAAGGGTGATAATATAGGAGGCCTGCAGCGGGAGCAGTACACCGGTAAAAAAACCGGTACCCGGATCCGCTGGAAGCCGGATCTGGATGTTTTTACCGATATTGATATCCCTGACGAATATTACCTGGATACCATCAAACGTCAGGCAGTCGTCAATGCCGGCATTCATTTCGTGTTCCGCTCCGAAAAGGACGGTTCCTTTGAAACCACGGAATTCTGCTACGAAAACGGTATTGTGGATCATGTCAGAGAACTGGTGGGGGAGGATGCCCTTTCTCAGATTCAGTCCTGGCAGACAGAAAGAATGGTCAGCGATCGTGACGATAAGCCGGATTATAAAACCAAAATCAATATTGCCTTGGCGTTTTCCAATAAAGTCAGCGTTTCGGAATACTATCATAACTCCAGTTGGCTGGAATACGGCGGCGCTCCGGAAAAGGCAGTCAGAAACGCCTTTGTCTATTCCGTCGACGCCTATCTCAAGCAAAACGGAAAATATAATAAAAATGAAAGCAAAATCAATTTTGACGATATCCGGGACTGTCTGGTGAT
>CACYCV010000174.1 GCA_902772955.1 uncultured Ruminococcus sp. | reverse complement strand
GGAATACGAAGAGCCGTGTGAAGCGAGAGTTTCACGCACGGTTCTGTGAGAGCCTTGCGGTGAAACTCCGCTTGGCTACTCGACTGATAGGTCGGCTGCTCAATTAATGGGCAGCCTGCTACTCGATTGTTCCTGATGAATTTTTAGTCGGAGGTATGAGCTGTGTCTCTGACTCTGACGGCTTCCTCGTCCTCGTGACGGATTTCCGCCCGTTTAATTTTGCCGCTGAAGGTTTTGGGCAGCTCGTCTACGAATTCGATGACGCGGGGATATTTATAGGGAGCCGTGGTTCTCTTGACGTGATCCTGCAGCTCCTTTTTCAGGGCATCACTGGGTTCGTAGCCTTTCTTCAATACGATGGTTGCCTTGACAACCTGCCCTCTGACAGGATCCGGCACACCGGTGATAGCACATTCCACCACCGCATCATGCTCAATCAGAGCGCTCTCCACCTCAAAGGGGCCGATACGGTATCCGGAGCATTTGATGACGTCGTCATTTCTGCCCACAAACCAATAATAGCCTTCGCTGTCTACCCAGGCCATATCATTGGTATTATAATAGTCACCCAGCAGCTTTTCTTCGGTCATGGCAGGATTGCGATAATAGCCGGTAAACAGGCCGGTGGGAGGATTGTGCTTTACATCCATGACACAGATGCAGCCCTCCTGTCCCTGTTTCACCTCATTGCCATTGGCATCTAACAGACGGATATCATACAAGGGAGACGGCTTGCCGGAGGAACCGACCTTGATGTCGTCCCACTGGAAATCTGCCAGGAGCACGGAACCTTCCGACTGACCGAACCCCTGATAGATATTATGGCCCGTCAGACGCTGCCATTTCATATTGACCTCCGCGTTCAGTGGCTCACCTGCGGTGGCATAATGCTGAATGGAGGACAGATCATAGCCGGCCACATCCTCCAGCAGCATAAAGCGGTACATGGTAGGGGGGGCACAGAAGGTGGTCAAATGATAGGCTGACATTTTTTCCAGCAGCTTTGCGGGAACGAATTTATCCATATCATAGGCAAATACCACTGCACCGCAGATCCACTGTCCGTAAATCTTGCCCCAGCCGAACTTTGCCCAGCCGGAGTCGCTGACGCTCAT
This sequence comes from uncultured Ruminococcus sp., assembly GCA_902772955.1. GTDB lineage: Bacteria > Bacillota > Clostridia > Oscillospirales > Acutalibacteraceae > UBA1213. The sequence continues at coordinate 2,118 of CACYCV010000174.1, read as the reverse complement.
GTGGAGCTTGCCGTCCTGAACCTGCTGCCAGTATTTTGCCGTGACAATATGTCCCAGAGGATAGACAAAATTGTGCTGGATCATTTTTGGCATTCCTTCCGTTCCGGAGGTGAAATAGACCAGCATCACATCGTTCCAATGGGTTGCCTGATCTCCGGAGGGACGTTCAAAGACCTCCGGCTGAGAGGCAATTTCTTCTTCAAAAAAGCGCCAGCCTTCACGGGGGGTACCCACAACCGTTCTGGTTTTCAGGGTAGGAATATCCGGCATGGATTTTTCGACCTGTTCTACCACAAAATCATCATTGACGCAGACAATAGCCTTGATGCCGGCAGCATTGCCGCGATAGACGATATCCTTTTTGGTCAGCTGCAGGGTGCTTGGAATAATAACGGCGCCCAGCTTATGCAGGGCCACGGCACAAACCCAGTATTCCCAGCGTCTGCGCAGGATCATCATCACCACATCTCCCTTGCGGATGCCCAGAGAACGGAAATAGTTGGCTGCCTGATTGGACAATCGGCTGATATCCCGGAAGGTGAAGATTTTGTCTTCGCCATGATCGTCACACCAGACCAGTGCTTTTTTTGTTTCATCTATTTTTGCCCATTCATCCACAATATCAAAGCCAAAATTAAAGGTTTCAGGAAAATGAACCTGATAATTCTTTTTGAAATCTTCATAGGAATCGAACGCTACACGGGGTAAATAACGATCAAGCAGCATTTTTTTATCTCCTTTTTTTATGTTTCTTGTTCATTTTCTGGTGAGTTTGATGAACCGATAGCATTATCCTATTTACATTAGCACTATTGTGCCTTTTATTGCAATATAGTCTTTTTCTATCGTTCCCTCGTAGTGTAACACGCCCGTTTTTTCTTGTCAAGATGACTATTATACTATTATTGTTACTATCCGACTATTTCATCACCCAGTGAAACCATCGCTCCGTCAAAGCGACTGCTGCTCAGGTCACCGCCGATCCATTTGCCGTTACAGATCATCAGTGTCATGGTACAATCCTCCTGAGGATGTCCCTTCGGAAAGCGGAGTCTTGCCAGTCGGCAGCGCTGTCCGGCAAAGGGCTGCAGATCACAGCCGATGGCCGTCTGCAGGTCGTTATAATGCTGATAGGTTTCGTTAAAATACCGGGGAATTGTAACTTCCTCCCAGTCAATTTCCGCACAGGAAGCATCCGCACCGAAAAAACCGGCGATCCGGCGGATGTCGCCTTCGTCCTGCACGACAATCCGGAGGTTTTTCCCCCGGATGATACGTTTATCCGATGCTTTTTGTGCCATTACTGTCCCCACCGTCACGATCAGCACCGCTGCGGCGGCAAACAGACATAAAAAGACCCATCGCCGGGGTTTTCGCAGGGGATGCCAGGTCAGAATCCACAAAGATTTCACCTGCCTTTCAGGGGAACTGTCACCTTCACCGATCTTGCAGCCAGACCGCATAAGTTCTGCCGGAAGGGACATATACTAACGGAGTAAGGCAAAGAGCTTTGCTTTACGGCAGCACTGTTCCCAATATTCAAAAAAGGAGAATGCCTATGAAACGGCCCCATGAGTTTCTGGAACCCGGCACACCTTTTGCTCCGCTGAATCGCTGTCCTTACGGGAGTAAAACCTCCATTCGTGTGATGCCCTCACAGTTTGGCTTTCCGATTCTTCCCGCCGCCTGTACCTTTTTGCTGGACATTCATGAACAAAAGGATACAAGCTTCATCTGACGTCTGACAGTCTGTCTGGGAAGCGCCCTTTTCCGCATCGTGTACAGTTCCCTTGTACATGATGCGGTAGGGTATTTATATGCCGGAGAATGCAGGATTATCCTTCCCGGGAGAAAAGCCGGGAAATTTTTTTAAAAAATCTGTTGACAAATGTCATCGGATATGGTATTATAAATGAGTCGTCAGGAAACATTCCGGCGAGAAATTCGCTGGTGTAGCTCAGTTGGTAGAGCAGCTGATTTGTAATCAGCAGGTCGGGGGTTCAAGTCCGTCCACCAGCTCCACACAATTTTATATGGGAGAGTTCCAGAGCGGTCAAATGGGGCAGACTGTAAATCTGTTGCTTCGGCTTCGGTGGTTCGAATCCACCCTCTCCCACT
>CACYCV010000173.1 GCA_902772955.1 uncultured Ruminococcus sp. | reverse complement strand
ACCAACTATTCGCTACACTTGGCGGTAACTACCCGTGACAGGACTTTCACCTGTGAGATTAGTGTCATGCCCGACACACCGAAAAAAGGCTGCCGCACAACCGCGCAACAGCCTTTTGAAAATCTTTCGAGACATCTGTCAGAACCTTACCATCGGACTCATTCCTAAAAATCAAGTTAAGCTAAGTAAGAAGGCTCATAGTAACGAACCGTAAACTGCGAGAACATTACATGGGACTCAGTCCTTATCATGAAATTTATATAGAAAACTGCCAACAGTGAAATCCTATCATCAACCGGAACGTATGCGGCGGAAGATTCATACACCAACTGCCTCAAGTGTAAACTCTTAATACTCTGCTTAAACGATTGGCCCTTCTACCAACCCACCCGATACCGAACGATCATCAATAACGGGCGAAGCTCCCGGTTCATGACGGAGGAAACGCTTGGTTCAGCCTCTCAGACACCCTTTCCCCACTTCTCTGGAGACAATCCCCGCGTGTCAACGGTTACGGTACACAGCGAACCAGCTGGTACCCTTTATTCAATTGTGAGTTTAGAAATGTCAGACACCCTGCTGCCGGAGCGGATTAAAAACTTCATGTGACAGCGTGACCGTCATCGTCGGGGCTGCTTCATACAATTCAAAGACCCTTCTGAACTCACAGCAAAAACAGCTGAATTAAAGTGGCATCTGATCGGAGCCGCACGGCAACATCGGAGCAACCAGAGCCGGGCTTTTAAAAGATCCGTTCTTATTCTGTCTTTTCCTTGTTGAAGACATCACACCAAGAGGCGTGACAAAGAGTCTGACAAACGGGTTCCAATTCGCCCATTGGAGCTTGCCTCCCTTCGTGGATTTGATAAACAAAGAGCTAATCCTTGCAGTCGGGATTTGTTAAGCGATACCAAATGTACTTTGCTGTTCTCTTTCTTTATCTTGATCTTATTATACCACACATTTAGGAAATGTCAATAGTTTTTTTGAACTTTTTTAAAATATATTAGGGCATCTATGGTTAATTTTGTCAATTCTTGTGAAAAAAACCAATTGCCTTTTGTTTGTCCTATTGCGTGTACACAACCGCCTGCACCGCTGTGAAGTAATCATCATAGGTTGGTGAACGGGTTGTCCTTACGGGCAACTTGACACATTCGTTCCACATCAAGTTTTATTGTTTAGTGATCCACCTTTCTTTCCCACGATACAAAGTGTTGAATGGTAGCGAGGCGAACACGTCCAGCGGGGTCATAACCCAAGGGCACTTCCTGCGGGCACCCGCCGCGAATCCTCCCGCGCGGTCACGCACCAGGAAGAAAAGGTATTGACTTATGTTTCAAAGTGTCGTACAATGATAACATCCTACTATACTAAGGAGTGTGTGACATGAGCAATGTAGATAACGAAGAACTCTTTGACGCCAACCTGGTTTCCCTGGTGGATGAGGACGGCAATGAATATGAGTTTGAGATTCTGGATGAGATCGACTATAAGGACGGTCACTATTACGCCCTGATGCCTTTGTTTAATATGCCCGAGGAGGGAATTGATTCCGAGAGCACTTACATGATTTTTGAGGCTGTCGAGGATGAAAACGGCGATCCTCAACTGGCAGAAGTGGATGACGATGATCTGCTGGATGAAATTGCCGAAATCTTTGAAGCTAACTTCGATGCGGAAGAAGATTCCGACGAGGAAAATGACGAAGAAAACGAAGAAGAATCATAAATTTCCTCTTGATTTTTTTCGTTTGTTGAGTTATAATAATCTCAACAGAAAACAACAAATTTGTTGACAATTTCTGCCCAATTCGTTAGTTGCGTCTCTATAACCCTACAACCCTTAATCAGGGAGCTCGTCTCCTGGGGCGGACTTCAGACCTCCCGCTTTTGCGGACGAAGGGAGTATGAAACCACAGGGAGGGCACCCACCTGCTTCATCTCGTAGGCAGGTTATCACAGACGCAGACGGTTGGGCGGATTTTCTTATTTTCCGAAGAACCTGCAGGGTTCTTCATTTTTTTACCCTTATTTCGGAATTATTCATAACAGTTACAATATTGTAGTTGAAAAATTTAGCTGAAACTTTTATAATGAGAATGGATTTATCTGATGACATTTCCGAGTAACCGGAAAGAGAGGTGACACTATGGCCAAAGCATCCTCAAAAAAAGACGTTTCCAATGATACTGCCTCCGGAAGTGACAAGACGCCTTCCCGGAAGAAAAAGCTTCTGCTCACTGCCATCGTCCTGTCCGTCATCTTTCTCGCCGCCGCCATTCTGATTGTCATCTCCCTCAGCTTTCAACATAAATCTCCCAAAGAAACACCTAATTTGTCTGCCGATGCCGTTGTTGCCGGTGTCGTCAAAAAAATGAACTACACCAATCTGACTCCGATCTCGAAGGAAAACATCTCCCGCTATTATGAAATCCCTAAAGACGATGTAGTGGATTATGCCATGTCTATTTCCGGCAAATCCGGAACCGAAATTGAAATCACCTGTTTCCGTTTCCGGGACGGCGCCTCCGATCAGGCGCTGATGAAGGCCATTAACGAATATCTCAGTGAAAAAACCGCTTCGTCCCGTTCCTCCTCATTGAGTTCTTCCCAGAACAGTACCCCTGCCGGACAATCTGCAGTGGCGTCACAGTATCCCTATGTGTTTGTGGCAGTTGCCCCGGATTGTGACACGGCTGTCAAATCGTTCCGGACCGTCCTGAATGATAGCCTGAAGCAGTTTGCCTCCGATGCTTCCTCCAAAGAATGAAACAGCAGTCACCGAAAAAAAGCTTCCTCCTATTAGTACAGCATGCTTCCTTGTGTTTGGCATTGTACACATCAGCTAAATCAAGCAGGAGGCTGCCCATTAATTGAGCAGCCGACCTATCCCACCACCGTGAGTACCATTCGGTACACGGCGTGAGGGTAGTTTAAGTGCAGTACCTTGTATCTTTCAAGTATGTCATCATACCCGACTGATGCAAGGTATTCGTTTGTTAATGACATATGCAGAATTTGGCTGTCGGATATTCGCCAATATGCCTTTCTGCTGT
>CACYCV010000172.1 GCA_902772955.1 uncultured Ruminococcus sp. | reverse complement strand
TGAGGATTCTTCCTCCGGTCGGCTGCTTTCTGGCGGCTTTGAGGATTCCTCCTCCGGTCGGCTGCTTTCTGGCGGCTTTGAGGATTCTTCCTCCGGTCGGCTGCTTTCCTCCTGTTTCAGGGATGAAACACCCGAGCCGCTTTCTTTTTCCTGCTCAGCAGAAGGATCCGATACATCCGGAATTCTCTGCAGCGTTACAGAAGTTTCAGAAGCCCCGGAGAAATCCTGATTTTGAGCGGCAGGTACCGAACCACCGCAGCCAACAGACAGCAGGGCTGACAGAACCGTGATTAAAAAAGCCACACTGAGTTTATGTTTCATGCACTTCCTCATTTCTCTCAAAGCAGATATTTTTACAAAAGAGCCTGTAATCTCCTGTATCCTTATCTTCTGTTTCTTTATTAACGAACGGACAGCTTTCTCTTTTTGAAAGAAAGCTTATCCAAAGAAAGTCCCATAAACACAAACAGTCCCGCGCTGGCGGCCACCTGAATGCAGTTGGTAGGCACATCAATCAGGGCAGCACCCCAGCTGCCATACAGTATCACAGAAGCCAGATAGTAGCCTCCCACACAAATCAAAGCGGCAGGAAACAATGCGGCCAGGTTATGCTTACACAGAATCGTATCCTTTTTATGGGTAAATACCGCCGCAGTCATCGCTTTTATCACCACCGTTGGCAGCACCCACATGGCATAGCCGGACAGATAATCCGACAAGCCCGCTCCGATGCTGCCGCAAAGCATGGCATAGGGCATCGGCAATATCGTTGCCGCCAGATAAATAACTCCGTCCCCCACATGGATATATCCCTGATGGGTGGGAATTTTTACAAATGCTGTCAATACATACACCATCGCACAAAACACGGCTGTCAATACCAGCCATTTGATTCTTTCCTGACGTTTTTTGCGTTCCATCATTTTTTCCTCGCCTTCCTTTTTATTGCCTATCAGGACAATAGGTCTGTAGGGATAGTTTAACATCATTCCAAACAATTGTCAACCGTCACACGCAAAAAATTACGCGCACGCATTTTTCAAAAGGCTTGCAGGGGCGGAAAACAGAATCCCCGGGCGTACTCCGCCGGTTCAGAGATCGGAAAAATCGGAATCCGGCTGAACCGTAAGATCATAATCCGGATAAAGCTCCTTCACCTGCCGGGTTACCTCCTGCACCAGTGCGACGGCATCCGGCACCGCGAAGTCAATCACAATATCAAAGCGAATGGTTTGCTTTTCGACATCACAGAAAAAACCGTGTATCTGAAGAATATAAGGCTGAGACATCACCAGCTCCGTCACTTTGGTACGGATGGCAATAACTTCATCGTTCTCGGTGTTATGGGAATAGATTCCGATTGCCGTAAGAATGACATGATTTTCCACTGCCACACGGTGCATGATATCGCGGCTCACCGTATCAATTTTGTCTGCCGTCCATACATCCGGCACCGCAATATGCACTGATGCCAGCCACCTGTCAGGTCCGAAGCTGTTCATAACCAGATCATAGGCTCCCAGAACGCCCTCTGTCTGACAAATCGTTTCCTTGACGGCATTGGACAATTCACTGTCTACCCGTTCTCCCAACAGCTTGCTGAGGGTGGACAGAATCATTTCGATGCCTGCCTTGATGATAAAGCCGGAAATCACCACGCCCAGCCAGGCCTCCAGACTGACACCCCAGATCAGGAAGATGATGGCCGCCGCAAGGGTTGAAAGGGAAATCACCACATCCTGCAGGGCATCAATTCCGGAATTTACCAGAGAATCGGAGTGAACACGCTTACCGGTTTTCCGAAAATACCATCCCAGCAGTATCTTAACCACCACAGCGACTCCCACAACGATAAAGGTTACCGTGGAATAGTCCGGCATTTCGGGATGGAGGATATTTTTGACAGATTCCACCAGTGCCGTGATACCGGCATAGAGAATAATCACAGCAATCAGCGCCGCACTGATGTACTCATAGCGTCCGTGGCCAAAGGGATGTTTTTTATCTGCCGGTCTGCCTGCCAGCTTGGCACCAATGACGGTAATAATGGAGGATAGTGCATCACTCATATTATTAACCGCATCCAGTACAATGGCAATGGAATTAGAAAGCAGTCCCACAATCGCCTTGAAGGTTGCCAACACCACATTGGATGCAATTCCGATCAGGCTGGTACGAACAATTACTTTTTGCCTGTTATCCGTTGACATAGGAAAGTTCCTCCCCTGTATGCTTATGGATAAAAAAGCGTCCGATTGCTCGGACGCTTGACATCTTTATTGTTTCACGATAGCTTGGATACGCTTTTCAAGACCCTCGGCATCCAATCCGAATTCAGCAAGAAGGCCAAGTGCGGGACCGCTGTGACCGTAAGTATCTTCAATACCGATTCTCGTAACCGGAACTGGACAATGCTCGCTGGTCACCGAGCAAACCGCTTCGCCAAGACCGCCGATGATATTATGTTCTTCCACCGTAATAATTCTGCCGGTTTCCTTAGCAGCCTTGATGATGATCTCCTGATCAATGGGCTTAATGGTATGCATATTAATCAGGCGGGCATTGATGCCCTTAGCCTCCAGCGCCCTGACAGCCTTGAGTGCCTCATAAACCACCAGACCGGTTGCAATAACGGTTACATCATTGCCTTCCTTCAGTGTAATGCCCTTGCCGATTTCGAAATGATAGGTTTCCGGATCGTTAAAGCTCTCTATTGCCAGACGTCCGAGACGGATGTAGACGGGGCCGTTATAGGCAAAGGAGGCTTTGACCGCTTCTGTCATCTCATAATGGTCCGCAGGATTCAGCACCACCATGCCGGGGATCGTTCTCATCAGAGCGAGGTCCTCACAGCACTGATGGGTAGCACCGTCCTCACCAACAGAAATTCCTGCATGAGAACCGGCAATTTTCACGTTGAGATGGGGATAGCCCACAGAATTTCTGATCTGCTCATAGGCTCTGCCGGTAGCAAACATCGCAAAGGATGCCGCAAAGGGCACCTTGCCGCAGGATGCAAGACCTGCCGCAACGCCGATCATATTGCCTTCGGAAATGCCGCAGTCAAAGAAACGGTCTGGATACGCTTTTTTGAAAATATCGGTTTTGGTAGCTGCCGCCAGGTCTGCATCCAGAACCACGATTTCCGGATGATCCTTTGCCAGCTCGCAAAGGGCAAGACCAAAGCTCTCTCTTGTTGCAATCTTTTTTGTTTCCGCCATGATTATGCCTCCAATGCTCTGAGCTGTGCAGTAAGCTCGTCTATTGCAATTTTATATTCGTCCGCGTTCGGGGCCTTTCCGTGCCAACCGACCTGATTTTCCATAAAGGAAACGCCCTTGCCCTTGATGGTCTTGGCAATGATGACAGTGGGCTTGCCCTTCACGGTTTTTGCCTTGTTAAGCGCTGCCTCAATTTCGTCAAAATTATGGCCGTCGATAGTCAGCACTTCAAAGCCGAAGCCTTCAAATTTCTTATCCAGAGGCTCCAGACCAGCTACCTCATTGACATGGCCGTCAATCTGCAGACCGTTGAAGTCCACAATGACACATAGGTTGTCCAGCTTATAATGAGAAGCGAACATCGCAGCCTCCCATACCTGTCCTTCCTCACATTCACCGTCGCCCAGCATCGCATAGACTCTGTAATCGGACCCGTCATATTTAGCGGCAAGCGCCATTCCGCAGGCAGCAGAAACGCCCTGTCCCAGAGAGCCGGAGCTCATATCAACGCCGGGGGTACCCTTCATGTCGGGATGACCCTGCAGCATTGCACCAATGTGACGGAGCGATTTGATTTCTTCTCCCGAAAAGTAGCCCTTGAGTGCCAGCGCACCGTAAAGTGCCGGACAGCAGTGACCCTTTGACAGCACGAAGCGATCTCTGTCAGCCGCCTTGGGATTGGCAACATCCACCTTCATCTCCCTGAAATAGAGGTAGGTGATGATATCGGCTGCCGAAAGTGATCCGCCCGGATGACCCGACTTTGCGTTGAACACACCCTCGATTGTGTACAACCTTACCTTACAGGCATTTTTTTCCATTTCCAAAAGTTCCTGATTTTCCATTCTGACAGTTTCCTCCGTTTCAAGTCCAAATTGATATCATTCAGCAGATGATCCTCATCTGTTTTTGGCATTTGCTGCGCGCTTCCGTTTTTTCTTAAACGCAACCGTGGAAATCACAACCGCCGCTATCACTGCCAGGCCGGCACCCACCAGAATCAGCCCCCACATCAGATAGACCCAGGCATCATTTCCTTTTTTCGTATCGTTTTTGATATCGGCAATCACACTGCCCGATGAGCTGCCGGTATTTTTCAGCTTGATTCTTTGCGTTCCGGTCGGCTGTTCGTCCTCCAGAACAGAGCCCTCCCGGATTCGTTTCCAATCTTCCTCTGTCAGAGTCTGTTCTTCGATTTCGTTTGACTTGGTATCCAAAGGTTCCTCACCGGTATTTTTCAGCTTGACAGCATCCTTTTTTTCCTGTTGTTCCTCTGCGGAATCAAAGCCCTCCTGATACTGTGTCCAATCACTCCCGGTGGACTCTCCCAAAGAATACTCTGTTTCTGTCGTCACGGGATCCGTCTGGGTGTAGTTCCAATCATACGGAAAAGACGATTCCTCCAGGGTATCATACATCGGATCATAATCAGGTTCATCATTCGTTTGATCTCCCGGATCATATCCTGTATTATCCCATACTGTATCCAAAGCTACCGATGATTCCCC
>CACYCV010000171.1 GCA_902772955.1 uncultured Ruminococcus sp. | reverse complement strand
AAATTTTGTATCACAGGAGGATCATACCATGAAAGCCACAGGCATTGTCAGACGCATCGACGACCTCGGTCGTGTCGTCATACCAAAAGAAATTCGCAGGACGCTCAGAATAAGAGAGGGCGACCCGCTGGAAATCTTCACCGATGCGGACGGGGAGGTTATATTTAAAAAATATTCTCCTATTGGGGAGCTTTCCACCTTTGCGGAGCAATATGCAGAGGTACTGGGAAAAGTGACCAAACAGGCGGTGCTGATCAGCGACAGCGATCATATTATTGCAGCCGCAGGTGTTTCCAGAAAGGAGATGCTGGAGCGGCGGATTTCGCCGGCGCTGGAGGACTATATGCAAAACCGCAGGCCTTTTTATGCCACATCCCGTGGAATGGGGGTTCTGCGCCCTGTAGAGGGGGTTGACCGCAGCGCCGCGTTGATGTATCCCATTATTTCAGCAGGGGATGTTACCGGTTCGGTGATGATGCTGTTCAATGAATCAGGGACACCGCCTACCGAGGCGGAAAACAAGCTCATTCAGGCAGCCGCTGCCTTTTTGGGCAAGCAGACGGAGGATTGACCGCATACCGGTGCCAAAATGCCGGACGCCGCTGGATTTTCCGAACAGAAGAATTGGCCGCACGGATACTGTCTGTGAGGCTTTTTTCTTTGTCCTGCCCTGCGAAAGCCCCTTTGGTGTTTCGTACTCTGCGGGCGGGGGCCTACGCGGGCAATGTGACGAATATGTTTTACATCCGGTTTTATTGTTTAGTGAAAGCGTGTTGTCTTATTAACCCCTCCGGCACTTCATGTGCACCTTCCCCTGAAGGGGAAGGTTTGCGAAGCGTTCTGCCGGTGACGCCTTGGGATTGTCTCTGAAAAACAGGAAAATCAATTATTTAATAGGTACCTTTTTTCTGTTGGCTTTGATGGAACATAAGTTTTTTTGGAAAGGGGTCCGGGGAATAACCCTTTTTTTCAAAAAAGGGTTTTCCACGGTGGGGTTTGGGGCAAAGCCCCAAGAGAAAATGGCGCGGGGTTGACAGTGAGCGGACAAAAATGTAAACTATTTACGGGTGAAGAATATGGCGGAAAAAGAACTTCTGCAGCTTTGCGGATCAGTGGAAGAGATTATATTCAGAAATAAAAGTAACGGCTATTCTGTGCTGACGGTGCTGTGCGATGGGCTGAGTACGACGGCAGTGGGAATCATGTCGGATGTGAATATCGGGGATGAATTGAAGCTGGTGGGGGTCTGGAAAACCCATCCAACCTATGGAGAACAGTTTTCCTTTGAATACTATGAACAGTTTATGCCAGCCACAACCGACAGTATCCTGAAATATCTTTCCTCCGGTGCGGTGAAAGGCATCGGCAGGGCGACTGCCAAACGGCTGGTGGATGCCTTTGGGGAACAAACCCTGGAGGTGATGCGGGATGAACCGGAGCGTCTGGAACAGATCAGGGGGATATCCAAAGATAAAGCGCGGTCGATTGCTTCTGAAATCCGGAAAACCTTCGGGATGCGGGAAGTGATGATCTACCTGGAAAAATACCATATTTCAACCCAGGAGGCCGTCAAGGTGTGGAAGGCTCTTGGGACAGAAGCGATTTCCCTGATTGAGCAGAATCCCTATATTCTGTGCGAGAGCAGTGTGAATGTTCCTTTTGACCGCGCTGATCATATTGCTGCCGCCCTGGATAAGCCATGTGATGACGAATTCCGGATCAGGGCGGGACTGATTTATATTGCCCGCTATAATTCCGGAAACGGACATACCTGCCTGCCAAAGCAAAAGCTGCTGGAGGTGACATCAACCTTTCTGAAACTGGAGGGAGAAATGGTTGCCGAGGTTCTGGAAGGAATGCTTCGGGAGGGAAGTCTGATCTCAGAAGTGATTGGCGAACGGGAATTTGTGTTTCTGCCGGCTCTCTATCGCTGCGAAACCTTTGCCGCAGGCCGTCTGCAAATGCTGCTGCAGTTTCCGCCGGAGCGCATTACCGGACTGGAGGCTGCCCTGGAACATTTTGAACGGCAGCGGGGAATTCAATATGCGAAGCTGCAGCGGAAGGCAATTGTTCAGGCGTTGTCCGGTGGATTGCTGATCCTGACCGGCGGACCCGGAACCGGCAAGACGACAACCCTGAATGCCATTATCGAACTGCTGCAGCAATGCGGTCAGAAGGTGCTGCTGGCAGCTCCTACCGGACGGGCAGCACAGCGGATGTCTGAAGTGACAGGCTGCGAAGCCAAGACGATTCATCGCCTTCTGGAGGTGGAATGGGATAAAAACGACAGTCCCGTTTTTAAAAGAAACGAAAGGAACTTGCTGGATTGTGATGCACTGGTGCTGGATGAATTGTCCATGGTGGATGTGTCCCTGTTTGAAGGTGTGATGCGGGCACTTCCCCTTGGCTGCCGTCTGATTATGGTGGGGGACAGCGACCAGCTTCCGTCGGTAGGGCCTGGAAATGTTCTGGGAGATCTGATCGCTTCCGGGAAAATTCCGGTGGTACAGCTTACGGAAATTTTCCGGCAGTCCATGCAGAGTCTGATTGTTACCAATGCGCATAAAATTGTCCGGGGTGAGATGCCGGAAATAACCCGTACAGACGGCGATTTCTTTTTCATGAGCTGCGGCGATAAGGAAAAAATCGCCTCAACGATTGTGGAGCTTTGTACCAGGCGCTTGCCGGCCAGCTATGGGTATGCTCCCTTGGAGGATATTCAGGTGTTGTGTCCCGGACGAAAAGGAGAATTGGGGGTTACCGAGCTGAACAAGCGTTTGCAGCAGGTGCTGAATCCTTCCTCCGGTAAGGTAGAGGAAATTTCCATGCCGGTTTATACCTTCCGCGCCGGAGATAAGGTGATGCAGACGAAAAACAATTACGACCTTCTGTGGACAAAGGATGACGGCAGCGACGGTGCCGGCGTTTTCAATGGGGATATCGGCAGGATTGAATCCATTGACAAAGCCATGAAGACGGCTTGTGTGCGGTTTGATGATAAGGTGGCTGTGTACGATGAGGAATCCCTGCTGCAGCTGGAACTTGCTTATGCAACAACGGTTCACAAAAGTCAGGGAAATGAATTCAATGCGGTGATTATTCCCATGTATTACGGGCCGCCTCAGCTTTATTACAGGAACCTGCTTTATACGGCAGTTACCAGAGCCAAAAAGCTGCTGATTCTGGTGGGCAATGTGTCAACCTTGAAGAAAATGGTGGATAATCACAAAAAAACCATGCGGTATTCCGGCCTGAAAGCATTTTTGGAAAGGGGCTAAGGCATGAAGCTGAGGTGGATGACATGGCTTTTTCCTTCCAGGTGTCCCTATTGTCGGAAGGTGATTGCTTCCGACAGGACAGAGTGTGAGGAATGTGCCGAAAGAATTACATCGGAGGGTCTTAGGAGAAGCCTGGAAACGGGGAATATCTGTATGGCGCCATTTTGCTATGAGGGAGCAGTGCGTGACGCGCTGCATGGTTACAAATACCACGGCAAGTACAGCTATGCAGACAGCTTTGTCAAAGCAGTACTGCGGGTTCTGGAACCGGAGCATTATCAGACAGACCTGGTGAGCTTTGTGCCTGCCTCCCCGAAATCACTGCAAAAAAGAGGATATGACCAGTCGCGGCGGATTGCTGTGGGACTGGCAAAGGAACTGCACAAGCCGCTTGTTCCGCTGCTGCAGGTAGGAAAGGCATACCGTCCTCAGCATAGCCTGAGTGCCCAGGAACGGAAGAAAAATGTATGGGATGCCTACGAAATGCTTCCGGGTTTGTCCCCTATGGGCAAGCGCATTCTATTAGTGGATGACATCTGTACTACCGGTTATACGCTGGCGGCGTGTTCCCGTGTGCTGATGCAGTCAGGGGCAAAAGATATTTTCTGCGTGACTGTGGCAATCAGGGTGCAGAATACGGGATAATAGACTGGCACTGTCGTCCCGAAAAATGCAAAGACAGGCGTTCTTTCCTTCCGTCTGCAGTGGAACCAAGGGAAAAATCATGATACGGTTTATCGTTTAGCGAAGCGAACACACCCTGTGCGGTCATTCCCCAAGGGCATTTTCTCCGGGTACCCACACGCGGCAGCAATTTGAAATGTGGAATTTGGGAAATAGAAAATTAAAATAGTACCTGAATCCGTGAAACCTGATTGTATAAAAAAGCTGGAAACTCGCATGAAATCAAGTGCTCAGGCATTTTATCATATATGATTTT
>CACYCV010000170.1 GCA_902772955.1 uncultured Ruminococcus sp. | reverse complement strand
TCGATAGAATCCGTACTGCTTTTTAATCAGTTTCTTTTTATCTCCCGTAAGGCTGGAAGAACTGACCCTGTAACTGCAAAGGACCTTTTGGTTTCCGTAAGCCTTCCCGCAGAGACTGATAATGTCGCTGAAATATGCGTAGTCGTCCCGAAAGCTGTTAAGATCCTCATGCAGGTAAACTTTTCCGAATTTCGAGCAGTCATACAGGCCGGTGAGGCATCCGATCCGGTTCATGACTTTCATATCACGAGAAGTAATGATCTTTTTCGGATAAGTCGGCCTGAGTATCTCCAGCGAGTTTTCATCTGTTTTCCGGTATGCACAGCAGACCAGCACAGCGTCTATCTCTTTCATGAAAGCGATCTGCTCCGAGAGAAAACCCCTGTCCCAGAGATCGTCTGCATCCAGAAGAGCAATATACTGGCCTTCCGCCGTTTTTATCCCCGTATTCCTGGCGGCTGCAGAGCCGGCATTTTTCTGTTTAATATATTTTACCCGGCTGTCTTTTTCGGCATATCCGGCAATTATTTCGGCGCTGTTATCGTAAGATCCGTCGTCGACTATGATCATCTCCCAGTCCTTATAAGTCTGGGATAAAACTGACTCTATAGTCTCTCCGATGTATTTCGCGCCGTTATAACAGGGTGTTATGACCGAGACGAGTTCTCTATTCACTTTGTTCCCTCTCATCAAAGCCTTCTGTGCTCTCGGGGGAGAAGAAGACCTTGACTGTGCCGAATATAAGCTTAAAGTCCTGTGCTATCCCCGGATGAGCCAGATACATAAGGTCCATAAGAAGCTTATCATAGGGAGAAGTGTTGTATTTTCCGTAGACCTGGGCATAGCCGGTAAGCCCGGCCTTGGCCTGAAGGCGAAGGCTGAATTCCGGAAGCTCCTTTTCATATCTTGCTGCGATCTCAGGTCTTTCCGGACGCGGACCTACGACGGACATTTCGCCTTTCAGGATATTAATAAGCTGGGGAAGCTCATCAAGGCGTGACCTTCTCAGGAATCCTCCGACCTTCGTTACCCGGTCATCCTTCTCTCCTGTGGAAAGGCGGGCTTTGCCGTCCTTCTCGGCGCCGGGCTTCATGGATCTGAATTTTATGAGCTTGAATTCTTTTCCGCCTTTTGTGAGACGCACCTGTTTATAGAAGACTGGGCCTCCGTCGCAAAGTTTGACCGAAAGCGCAATGATAATAAACAGCGGACTCAGGATTATATGAGCCAGCAGAGAAAAGACGATATCGAATATCCTTTTGAATATCAGAAACTCCGGAACCGGTCTGTAACGGTCCAGCCTCAATATCGGCAGGTGCATCATATGGGTCTCCAGAGCTCCCTGCATGAATACGTCGCCGAGTCTGGGCTTAAGATATACCGTTACATTTGCGTTTAAGCAGTCCTTGAGGATCTGATTGCGGTCGTGGCTGTGAATGGCAGTGAGAAATACCGCGTCAGCCTTGGCGAGCACCTCTTTCTTCCGAACCAGAAACTCCGCAAGAGAAAGCGTTTCCAAAACACTGAAATTCTTATCGAGTCCGTATTTTTCGATCATTTCGCCGTATCCGGCATCATCGCCCCGGATGATATATGTATTCAGGGGAGGATACTTTTTGAAATACCAGCGTCTTGCGGCATTAGCCCAGATAATGGCTATAACTATCTGGCCTGCAGCGCAGCCCAGATACGGCAGGATATTGTAGAACCCTCTGTACAGCACCCAGGTAAAAAGAACGAAAACAACATTTGTGAACAGAATGGCCGTTATCTGGCTGTAGATTATCTCAGCAGGTTCTCTGATAGTCACCTGAAACGCGTCATAGGTTCTCCCGAAACCGAAAAGCAGGACCGCGTAAATAAAAATAATTACCCAGTCGCCTTTTCTGAAATAGCTAATATATTCGGCATCGGCAAAGAATTTGTACCAGATATATGCAAAAACAGCCGTGAGCGCAAGCAGTTCGGCAAGTTTTACAATTCTTACCGTCAGATTGTGCCCGAAGCTGTCATTGGAATCAATTGTTCTTTTATTTTCCTTCATTATAGAACCTGTGCGATAAGTATAGAATTATTCCATACTGTCTAAAACTGTTTTCTGCCTCAGTAAATTATTAGTTTAACCTATTTGAGCCGAAATATCAACTGCAACAACCAGATTGCTTCACCGATGAATTGGTAGGGCATCTCTTACCCTATTTTGAGAATTTCTGATGTGTACGGCCAGATTTCACCACTGCCGTTAAGCACATAACTGCTGTAATATGACCACATGAACACCAACAGATAGTAGGCAGTCACTCCTGCCCTGAGTTTCCTACCATTCAGCTTTGAAACAAGTGTAGGAACCGCAAATATAATAAGTATCCAGAATGGAAGTACGATTCTCCCGGCATTATAGCTGATCGTATCAAGCTGGTATAGAATCATGCAAAGGGCAACGACCATCACATAAAAATCACAATCCCCATTTTCATTTGCCTGTGATCGTCTGAACAAAATGAATGGCAGCAGAATAAGAAGATTACTCACTATATCATAATAATCTATTGCAAAATAATCGTATATGTTTTTGGCCTGGACACTGAACTTTCCCGTGATCTCATTTAAGAGCAGAATGAGCTGCCTTGAAAATACAAGGATCAGTACAGCCCCTGCAAGAATACATAATGAGATCACGAGCTTTTTTTCAGGTCTGATACTGCGGATCATCCCGTCTTTGCCTGTACTGTCTGTCCTGATAACATATAACTGATACAGAAAATATATAAAAACTGCAGCAACTGAAGTAACATGAAACAGCGCGGCAAATATCACAACTGCAAGCCAGTTTATCAATTTCTTTTCTCTTACAAATTTGAATCCCCATAGAATCAGGGCAGAAGCCATGTATTGCCGCAATGTATTCATTGATAAACTGAAAAACAGAAGATAGAAAATCGTAAGTCCGAGCCAGGTATATTTTACATCGACATTTTCCGTCAGAGACTTGTATACGAAAAACATCATAAAAAGATGTGCTGCAAAAAGAGCCCAAGCAGGATTACTGGTAAAACGCGAAATGATGAAGAAAAGAAATCTGAATCCGATCTCC
The DNA here is from genome assembly GCA_902772955.1 of uncultured Ruminococcus sp. Classification (GTDB taxonomy): domain Bacteria; phylum Bacillota; class Clostridia; order Oscillospirales; family Acutalibacteraceae; genus UBA1213. Next base: position 1,612 of record CACYCV010000170.1, on the reverse strand, counting down.
ATATATGCTTTTGCTGAGATGAATTGTGTAAATGACTGGGTTGTCATCTCTTTAAAATGGTTGACATAGGCCGCTGTATCCGTCCCGACGGACACATCCCTCAGCCCTGCCAGAACCGCAGGCAGAAGAATTGCCAGCCAGCCGAATATCCCTATTTGTTTTTTCTTTTTGTCCCGTGTATCAAGATACGCGCATAGCACGCTGATCGCGAAACAGGCTATATAGATCATCCGGTATAGTCCCCCTTATGCCGCAGTATTACTGCGAGCAACACATGACAAGTTATCCCGCTTTTTTCAGTTTATTCTTTGCGTAATCAAGATAATACTTAAACTCATTGCTTCTTCCGAATTATATCTTCCGATAGAGGTTGAGGCATTTCACCCCATATTGTATAGCGGCTTTTTTCCGGGCGCGTTGTGAAATACCTGCGATAATGGCTTATTCCTATTATCTCCGTCGGATCATTATCCACATTCTTCCATATCCAGTAGATCCCCGTCAGTTCGCAGTAATTGGGGTTTTTGACAGAAATGTTATCTCCGGTATCGTCTCTGAGATACTCCGCCTTGCAGTTGTCATTCAATCCGACATGCAGGACTGTATAATCGTTCTTATCCAGAAACGAATCGTCAAATACTTTGTGTGTTATAACATAGTTCATTTTTCATACCTCTACCGGAGTACCGGTAATTATCCAAAGATGTGGAGTTTTGCGACTTTTCCTTATCTTTTATATATTTCAAGCTGAACAAATTGCGTTTTGTTAAATAACTGTTTGTCCAAAAGAGATATCTCCATTTGATATTTTACAATGAATAAATCAACTTTATTATCGGATGCTTTATAAAGTATTATATTACAGGTATTATTTGCCGCCTCTAAAGAGCGTTTTCACTCTTTTCCCCTGCCGTTATTAATAGCAGAAAAGAATGCTTTGAGGGGTTTTTTGTATATAAATGCCCAGATACAACTGAATACAAGCGCCATACCGATTGAAAAGCCTGTACTTTCCAAAGTAACTGTCCTCCACATTACAAACAATATTAGCATAAGGACAGATGATAAGATAAACTCTTTGCTCAAAACCATAAGCTTCATTTTAATTAAAACGATTGCACAGACAACATCCGAAATAATATACCCCGCGAGTGTCGCTATAGCAGCTCCTTCGATTCCGATGCGCGGAATAAGAATGAAATTCAAAATGATATTGCAAATAGCGCCGCTTGCCAGAATCAACAGATTAGGCCAGGTTTTTTTAATAACCAAAAACTGGTTTGCCCCCACCTGATACAGCATAAGCAATAGCGGAGCCAGAAACAGATAAGGCGAAACTATATAACTTGAGGCATACTCGGCTGTAAAAAGAAGCCTGTAAATCGGACGAGCCAGAGCACAGATAAAGGCAGTCGCAGAAAAAGAAATCACTCCCAGATATTCAAACACTTTCGAATTTGACTCTACCTGGTCGTCTTCTCTCATAGTGGAAAACGCAAAATACTGCCATCCCCCTGCAAATGCTGTGTATATGAGCTGGCTTGCATGTCCGAGCTTTGATCCGACTGAATAAAGACCTGTTTCAGAAGTTCCGAGAAGCTGTGTTATCATT
>CACYCV010000169.1 GCA_902772955.1 uncultured Ruminococcus sp. | reverse complement strand
TAAACTTGGACACAGCATAACCGAGCGGAACGGAGTGGAGCGCTGCCGCGAACATGTCCTGTGCGGTCACGCACCGCGAACACGTCCTGTGCGGTCACGCGCCCGCGAACACGTCCTGTGCGGTCACGTACCGAGGCGACCAGGAGTTGACAATTGGTAGACGGAATAATATAATATTGTCAGATAGGTCAGTTATTTTCGAAAAAAACGCATAATCGGGAGGATAATATGAATACGATTCAGAAACTGATCGGACAATATGCCCAAACCCAGGAAAAAATACTGATGGAACAGATTATCGGAGAAATCCAGCGCGCCGATAAGCTGTGGGTGGCATATTCACCGGTCACCAAAAATCATTACCTGGAATTACATAACGGGATTCCCACTGCCTTCCTGTTTTCGGAAATGTCCTTTTGCGAGGCCTTCCGGGATTATCTGGCAGGCAAAAAAATCAATATCAGCCCTCTGGAATGCGGCGTAAACGAACGGGTGCCGATGTTCAGCGATTTCTTTCGCAACGGCATCGAACAGGTGATCGTGGACAACGGTCAGACCTTTATTATCCTTAAAATGATGGATATTATCAAAAAGCCCGATTTTTCTGCAATCCCCCCGGAAGAGCGGCCAATACTGAATCCATCTCTGATAAAAAGCGCCAATCTCTTTTTTCAGTGCAGTGCCATGGATCAGCATAATCCCGATACGGAAAATAATTTTATGAAGGATCTGTATGAAGCGGAATACCTGCTGCCCATTGTCTTTGATGAACAGGCCCCGAAAGGGCTCTCCATCCGCACGATTACTGTCAGCGGTGCTTCTGTCAGTCTGGCAGTTATTCGCCGTCCTGACGGCAGAAGCATTGTTCCGGTATTTACCGATTGGGTTGAGCTGGGAAAATTCGATAAGGCAAAGGAATGCACGGGAAATGTGGTAAACTTCGGCGATATTGAAAAATTCTGCCTGCATGGAGAACAGGTAGTGATCAATCCCCTGGGGTTCAATATGATTATGGATAAAACAACCGTGGAAGCAATCAAGACACGATTTGCCCGCCCAGAGGAAACGCCGGCGCCCAAAACAGAACAGACAGGTTTCTTTGTACCGGATTCTGTGCCTGCTCCCATGCTGCAGCGTCTGCGCGAACTGTTGGATCGCACCAACGGCATCCGCAATGCTTATATCAAGGGCATGAGAAAAGACGGCGTTTCCAGCTATCTGGTGATTGTGGATTTCAACGGCACCAATCCTGCAGTATTCCAGCAGATAGCACAGCAGGTCGGGCCTCTGACCGGCGGCGTCGCTTTGAATTTTGTCAGCTACCAGAGTAATGTTGGCAGGACAGCAGTAGGTAATACGCCGCCCTTCTATCAGAGAATGTCCATGATGACAAATTAAACAAGAAAAAAGGCCGAAGCTACACTAATGAAGTGCTTCGGTCTTTTCTTCTTTGATAAACATCAGGATAAATACCAACAGCAGAGGAAGCATACAGAAAAGCACGGATAATCCGCCGGTCAGACGTGTGACGAAAACGCTGATAAAGGCGCCAAGAATAAAGAAAAGATTAATCAGATAGTATTTCAGACCATCCTTTAGATGCTGCTTGTTTTTATTTTTCTGATACTGCATTAGCAAATCTGTTCCGCTGCGAAGGTTGCCGGTACACATCGTCGTTGCACAGACAATCCCGTGAATTCGTCGAAAGCTCTGTACCTGCAGGGAACAAATGTAGGAGATGATGACATTAGCGGTCATATTGAAGGGGTCCAGCCCTTTGGCAGAGGTGGGAAGCATTGCAACGACTCCAACTGCAGCCAACTCCAATGCGATGATGCTTTGCCGCCAGTGCAGCGGAAGGTGATTTTTGGTTTTATGAATCAGCTCTGCTGTAAAAACCCCCAGAATGAAGGCCAGCACCGGAATCAGATAGGACAATACTTTATCCCATCGGTTTTCCGCCAGATTAACCGCCAGCAAAACAATATTTCCCGTCTGTGCATTGGCAAAGACACCGCCTCTCGTCAGATAGGTATAGGCATCAAAATAGCCTCCCACAATCGTCAGCAGCGCACCAATCAAAAACGTTTCATGCATTGGTCGCTTCGGACGCCAACGCTGCATTCCATCACCCTCTTTCCAGCACTATTGTATCATATCCCTGCTATAGTTGCAAGCATTCTCCTTGCCTTAGCACAGCAATCCATTTTGTCCGGAATCTTGGGACAGAGTTCCAAGATTCCGGAGAAGAAAGTTGATTTCCGTACACGACGCCCACGTCAATCTGAAGTTGTCATATTTTGTAATTAAAACCTGAATCCGTGAAACTCAAATAGAATAAATAGCTGAAAGCAAGATAAACAGAGCTTTACAAGCAAAATGTATCATTCCTTGT
>CACYCV010000168.1 GCA_902772955.1 uncultured Ruminococcus sp. | reverse complement strand
CCTTTGGAATTTCGCTGTCTGCGGACAGCGACCAGGGGTTCCACCCCATGGACCCCGCAGCCTTTGAAAAGGCTGGCGAAACTTTTGACTTAGCGAAGCATCCCGCGCGGTCACGCACCGGAGGCACTCCGCCGGACAAAATTGTTTTCTGTGCAGGGGACAGTGAATTTGTTGCTTTTTTCGATTTTTTGTGCATCAGCGTATTTACATTTCCGGAAAATCGTTGTAAAATAATAGCATCATATCATGAAAAGGGAGTAATTGTCTTATGAAAATTCTTGTTGAAACATCCGCACGTCATGTCCATGTCACTCAGGAAGCCTTGGAAACACTTTTCGGCGAGGGTGCAACATTAACCAATAAAAAGGACCTTTCTCAGCCCGGGCAGTTCCTTTGCTATGAAAAGGTTACCGTGGTTGGTCCTAAGGGTGAGCTGGCCTGCTCTATTCTCGGTCCTGTCAGACCCGATTGCCAGGTAGAGCTGTCTATGACCGATGCCCGTAAGCTGGGAATTGCGGCTCCCGTCAGAGAATCCGGCGATATCGCAGGAACTCCCGGCTGCAAGATTGTCGGCCCCAAAGGCGAGGTTGAGATCTCCCAGGGTGTCATTGCTGCCAAGAGACATATCCATTTTGATCCCAAAACCGCAGAAGAATATGGCCTGAAGGACAAGCAGATCGTCAGTGTTGCCGTTGGCGGCGAGGGCAGAAAGCTCGTCTTTGGTGATGTCGTGATCAGAGTCAGCACCAAGTTTGCTCCCGCTATGCACATTGATACAGACGAAGCTAATGCGGCAGCAATTGCCGGCAATGTAGACGGCGATATTATCGCCTGATGCCCCCTGCTTTTATAGCATTCTCCAAAACCGTTTGTCCGTTTCCGGCAAACGGTTTTTTTATAGAAAAGTGAAAAATACAGATTGTATTACTTCTGTTTGTAATTACTTTTTGTATAATACTACAAATTGTATAAATATCAATTTTATAGCAGATAGTATAATAATACAAATTGTATATAATTTACTATCTGTACAATAACGAAAGGAGTACATACCATGCAGCTTGCCCCGATTGTAACCTCTCTGCTGGATACGGACTTATACAAATTCAATATGGATCAGGTCATTTTCCATAAGCATACGGATCTTTGCGGGGAATACTATTTTAAGTGCCGGAACGAGGGCGTTGTTTTTTCGAAAGAAATCGTACAGGAGATTAACCAGCAGATTGACCACCTTTGTTCTCTGCAGTTTACCAAAGAGGAACTTGATTATCTGCGGTCCATTCGCTTTATTAAAAGGGATTATGTGGAATTTCTCCGGTTATGGAGACCGATCCGGGAGTATGTCAATGTATCCCGCCATGAAGACGGCACCATGGAAATTGTTGTCAAGGGACCTCTGTTTTCTGCCATGCAGTTTGAAATTTATCTGCTGGAAATTGTCAACGAGGTCTATTTCCGGATGACCTACGATTATGAAGCCCTGAAAAAATCGGCAGAGGAACGGTTAAATCAGAAAATCGAGGACTTCCGTTCCGGAAAATACACCTTCCGTTTTGCTGAATTCGGCTGCCGCAGAAGGCTGTCCCGGGAATGGGAGGATACGGTTGTCAGACGGCTGACCAGTGAAACACAGAATTGTGTCGGCACCTCCAATGTTTATCTGGCCATGAAGTATCATCTTACCCCTATAGGAACCTATGCCCATGAATTTGTGCAAATGTATCAGGGCATTGATTCCATTCCTCTGGCCTATACCAATCAGTATGCCATGAATGACTGGTATGATGAATACCGGGGTGATAACGGAACAGCGTTGACGGATACAGTAACAACGGATTTGTTTTTGCTGGATTTCAACCGTTCCATGGTCAACAACTATACCGGTGTACGCCATGACAGCGGCGATCCCTATGCATGGGGAGAAAAAATCATTGCCCATTACCAGAAATTCGGCGTAGACCCGAAAACCAAGCTGCTGCTGTTCAGTGACAGCCTGGATTTTGACCGGGCGCAGGCTCTGTATGATTATTTCAAGGAAAAAACCAAGGTATCCTTCGGAATCGGCACCTTCTGCTCCAACGACACCATGGAGCAGGCGCTGAACATTGTCATCAAGCTGCAGTATGTCAACGGCAGGCCTGTAGCAAAGCTGTCGGATACTCCCGGCAAAGCGATGTGCCGGGACGAAGAATACCTGGACTACCTGAAAAGCTCGGTAGCATTTCGTATCAAACGGGAAACCTCCAATGACCGCTGGTGAAATAACGGCGGGAAATCCGGAAGAAAGGTGTGTATCAGATGAAAAAGTTTTTGATTGTTGTAGATATGCAGAAGGATTTTATTGACGGTGCCTTAGGTTCTTCTCAGGCACAGGCAATCGTCCCCCATGTTGTCCAGAAAATTCTGGATTTTGACGGGGAAATTTTCGTTACCTATGATACCCATTCCCAGGATTATCTCCAGACCATGGAAGGAAAAAAGCTGCCTGTTCCCCATTGCATCAAAGGAACAGCGGGCTGGGAGCTGGACAGCCGCATTGCCAAAGCGCTGCAGGGAAAAAGTTATATCTCAGTAGAAAAGCCCACCTTCGGCTCGGTAGAGCTGCCGGAGCTGATCCGGAAGGCAGCCGGTGATGAACCGTTCTCCCTGGAACTGGTAGGCTTATGCACGGATATCTGTGTGGTTTCCAATGCCATGCTGCTCAAAGCCAATTTCTGTGAGGCACAGATTTCGGTTGACGCTTCCTGCTGTGCCGGTGTGACGGAAGCCACCCATCAGGCGGCTCTGGACACCATGCGCTGCTGTCATATTGATATCCTTCCCTGTTGACCGGAAGGACGCTTTGTTGAGTCAAAAGTTTCGCCAGCCTTTTCAAAGGCTGCAGGGTCCAGCGACAGCGTCCCTGGGCGCACTCCGCAGAGTGCGGAATTCCAAAGGGGCTTGGGGGCGGCGGAGTGCCTCCGCTGTCGATTCGCGCCCTGCTCCACTTCGTTCCGCTCGGTTTTGCCGTGTCTGACTTTCCTGCAGCGGCTTCCGCCCCACACGACGCTAAAGCGCCGCTTTGGGGCGGTTGCGTATTGACCGGAAGAACACTTTGCAGCCTCCCCTGACAAGGGGAGGCACAGCATACGCCGTGACAGAGGGGTAATAGTGCAAGCCTTTCCTCAGATATGAACTTACCTATAGAATTTAATCCGAAGGGATGCAGGGGGCGATCGGAAAGTCCCCTGCGTATGCCTGATGTGTTTGCTTCGCTAACATCCAACGCTTTGTTCGATAGGAAAGTAGAGACTTCACTAAACAATAAAACCGGATGTGATGCAGCTCTGTCAAGGCGTGCTGATGCATGGACTATCGATTGCGAAAATCTTTATGCAAAAAACTTGCCGGTGAATATTGTCTTTCAATCGGTACATACTATGGATGTACCAAATTTGAAGGAGGCTTTCAGATGACCAGTAAAGAATTGCTTTATGTAGAAGATGCTCTGGGTCATGAGCAGTATTTTCAGACCAAATGTGCCGAAACCATGAATATGCTTCAGGATAAAGAACTGAGGACTTTTGTGCAGCAGCTGGCACAGGCTCACGGAACGATTTTTCAGAATTTTTACGGCTTACTGTAAGGAGGATACGGCAATGGATGACAGAAACCTGATGGAAAATATTCTTTTGCTGGAAAAGGGCGTGTGCGACCTGTATCTGCACGGTGCGATTGAATCCTCTTCGCAGGATGTGCATCAGACTTTTTCCGGCTCTTTGAATTCCTCTCTGAATATGCAGTCGCAGATCTATGATCAGATGAAGTCCCGTGGCTGGTACCAGACGGATTGCGCCGATCAGCAAAAGCTCAGCTCCGTCCGTATGAAATACAGCGGCGGCAATTCCTGAGAAACAAGGCCTGAGGAATGCGGCAATATTCCTTGAATGAAAGTTTCTCGCCCGGAAAGGCAACTTTCCGGGCGCAGCATAAAACCGCCGGTCAACGAGCTTTTTCGTTGGCCGGCGGCACTTTATTAACGAAAGAAATCAACGGTTATTTCAGCACACTGATCAGCACACCGGCAGCTACCGCAGAACCGATGACACCGGCAACGTTGGGACCCATAGCATGCATCAGCAGGAAGTTGGAGGGATTTTCCTCCTGTCCGACCTTCTGAGAAATACGGGCCGCCATGGGAACGGCAGAAACACCGGCCGAACCGATCAGCGGATTGATCTTGCCCTTGGTGGCAACACACATGATCTTGCCAAAGAGAACGCCGCAGGCAGTGCCCAGGCAGAAAGCAATCAGTCCGAGAGCAATAATGCCCAGGGTTTTGGGAGTCAGGAAGAGGGTACCGCTGGCGGTAGCGCCGACTGTGACACCCAGGAAAATGGTGACAATGTTCATCAGCTCATTCTGAGCAGTTTTGGCAATACGATCGACCACGCCGCTCTCTTTAAAGAGATTGCCCAGCATCAGCATACCCACCAGGGGAGCAGCATCCGGCAGCAGAATGGCCACCAACACCACAACGACGATGGGGAAGATGATTTTTTCCAGCTTGGAAACGGGACGAAGCTGTCCCATCACAATAGAACGCTCTTTTTTGGTGGTGAGCAGGCGCATAATCGGCGGCTGGATAATGGGCACCAAAGCCATGTAGGAATAGGCGGCCACGGCAATGGGACCCAGCAGCTCCGGAGAAAGCTTGGAGGTTACGAAAATCGCGGTAGGACCGTCCGCTCCTCCGATAATGGCGATAGAACCTGCCTCGTTGGTCTGGAAGCCGATAAGAATGGCTCCGATAAAGGTAATAAAAATACCGATCTGTGCGGCAGCGCCGAGAATAAAGCTCTTGGGGTTGGCAATCAGAGGACCAAAGTCCGTCATGGCACCGATTCCAAGGAAAATCAGCGGCGGAAAAATGCCCAGATGGACGCCCTGATAGAGGTAGTAGAAGAGTCCGCCGTTTTCTGTGACGTTATACAGAACGGTTTCCGCTCCGTTGTCCATGACCTGTTTCACGGTGGGATAGGAAGCAGGATCCAGTCCTTTATCCACCACCTGCTGATAGGTCATGAGGGTGGTGGAGGGGTTAGCCATAATGGCAGGAAAGATATTGACAATCATCATGCCAAAAGCGATGGGAAGCAGCAAAAGCGGTTCATACTGCTTTTTGATGGCAAGGAACATCAGGATGAAGGAAACCAGGATCATGACGTAATTTTCCCAACTGAGGCTGCAGATTCCCGATGAACGATACAGTCCGACAAAGACGTTGCCGAGCTGAGTGAATATTTCCATAGTTTATCTTCCTTTCTGTTAAAGAATCCCTGAGGGAAAAGCTCCCAGGGTCAGAAGGGGCCGGTATTCTGCAGAACGCCGGAATTGCCCCAGGCGGAGCGTGTTGTGCGGCTTCGTCTGACGGAACGGATGGTATGCGCCTTGTCTCCGTAGACAGCATCTACCGCTGCAGCAATAGCGGCAATAATTTCTCCGGGTATTTCATCCTCAGTGGTTGAAAAAACGGTGGCCGTACCGGCGGTGGGGGTGAAGTTTTCTGCCACCACCACCTTTTTCTTGCGCTCCTTACGGTTTTGTGAGGATTTTTGTGCTGCCTGGATGAGCTTTCCATAAACGGTGATGATAACAATCAGCAGTACCAGCACCAGAAAAACGATAATAAAGCCAGCCAGAAGCAGTGACAATGCCAGCTTGATATTTTCCATAGTGATTCACCTTCCTTGAATAGACGAGGTTCGCAGTGGAACCGCGGGTGTCGGCATAGAAAT
>CACYCV010000167.1 GCA_902772955.1 uncultured Ruminococcus sp. | reverse complement strand
ACCCCTTGGGAGTTTCGCTGTCTGCGGACAGCGACTTAGGGGGACTTTTGCGAAAAAGTCCCCCTAAGAACCTCGAAAACGGACGCTCGCTGGGGCACCCCCCCAAGATTCTCCGCGCAAAATGGATTTCCCTGAGGATTACCCGATAGGTATTGACGATTTCACTGCGGTTATATTAAAATAGGATAGAAAATATAAGAAAACGGAGATTCTGTATGATGAATAAAATCTTATCCCTGAGAGCCATTCCCTGCGGCTGGGAAAGCATTGATTTTTCTCAGCTTTATATCAACTCCGACGAAAAAGAGGAGCAGCTTCCCATCAATGTCCTGCTGTTTCAGCACCGCAAAATGGGAACCATGCTGATCAATACCGGCTGCAGTGAATTGCTGAAAAAAAATATGACGGATTATCTTCGCTTCAAGCAGAACCGTAAGATCCGCTTTGACAAGGACGGCGATATCGTCAGCCGCCTGAATGAAAGCGATATGGATGGCCGGATCATCAAAAAGGTCCTGCTGACCCACTGCAGTCCCGAATGCTGCGGCGCTTTGCCCTTGCTGCCCCATTATGAGCTGCTGGCCAGCGCCCAGGTGCTGTGGAGAATCAAAACCAGAAATCTTGAGGACGGCATGATGAGAAGCACCCTGCCTGATCACACCATTCCCATCCGGGCATCCGGCATCTTTAACGGCAAGTCCGTGCTGCAGCCCTATTTCAAATGGGTATTTGACGTTTTGGGAGACGGCTCCGTTCTGGGCGTCGACCTGCGGGGCCGCTGCAGGGAAATGATGGGCTATTATTTTCCCGAACAGCAGTTTTTCTTTGCTGCCGATGCCGCTGTCGATGAACGGGTTCTGGACAAGGAGCTGGTGCCCAACGAAAAAATGCTTTCTCAACAATCGGATCCGGACGACTACCTGGTGACCCTGTCTACCCTGCGGCGTTTCCATCGGGAAAATCCCTCTGTCACAATCCGGTTCCTCCATTCCTCCCATATTCCCGGATGGCAGGAAACAACCGCCAAAAAATAATCCGCGCAAATATTGGGACTCTGTCCCAAACCCTGCCGGGGCGCGTGACCGCGCGGGACGATTCGCGCCTTGCTCCACTCCGTTCCTCTCGTTTTTGCCGTGTCCGACTTTACTGCAGCGGCTTCCGCTCCTCACGCTCCTCACGGAGCGCTCTGAAGCGGTTGCATTCTGACAGGAAGGACGCTTCGCAAGCCTCCCCTGACAAGGTAAGGTGGCACAGCGTAAGCCGTGACGGAGGGGTAATAGTGCACGACTTCCCTTAGATATGAACTTCCCCATCAATTTCAATCCGAAGGGGTGCAGGGCGCGAATCGTCCTGTGCAGTCATACCCCAAGGGCACTTCCTTCGGGCGCGCACCGGAGGCACTCCGGCTGAGCCGAAAGGCGTGATTGATTCAGCGATTCCTTAAAATTGATCTTCTGTCCCCCAGGAAGCCGGGCAAATCATTCTTTTCTGTAACATTTTTCATTCTGGGGGATTATATTATCGAGAAAGACCGGCAGCCTGCCTGATGACACTGCCGGATCTGATGAAAGCGAGGTGAAGTGCCTTGAATGAAACCATGGAGCTGATCAGTTTTCTGCTGCGGATTGCCACGCCGCTGCTGATGATTATCATCATCGGTCTGTCCTTTTTGTCTCTGGGACTGGGAAAACGGGAAAAACGCACCCTGATTGCCCTGGATGACGAATCGCGCAACGTCCGCTATCCGGTTTACTTCTGGGAGAATACCATCGGCAGAGCCAGGGGATCGGATATCAAGATTCCGGATCCAACCATTTCACGGGACCACGCGGTGCTGCTCCGCCGGGAGGAGGGCTGGTTCATTACCGACACCGACTCCAAGGCCGGCGTTTATGTCAACAATCAAAAGGCAAAGGGCAGGTTTCCTGTCTATGTGGGAGATACCATCACCCTGGGATCCACCAGGCTGATCCTGCGCCGTGCCTCCGACCCCTCCGGTACATCGTCCAGAAAAAGAATCGCCCCTGTCAGAATCCGCCGCACCATGCCCTGTCATGTGCTTCTGACGCTGATTACCCTACTCATGATCCTTCTGGGAACGGAAACCGTCCTGAATACCGGCAGCTTTTCCGCTCTGCCTCATCTGGGCATTTTCTGCGGAATTCTGTGGTGCTTCTATTTCGTCACGGTCAGACTTCTCCGGCGAAAAAATTTTGAGCTGGAAGCCCTTGCCATGATGCTGTCGGGAGTCGGTTCCCTGCTGATTGCAGCTCACAATCCGAAGCAGGGATATATGCAGCTGATTTCCCTGGTTATCGGCATTGCCATGTTCTGCTTCATGATCTGGTTTATCGAAAGTCCCGATCGGGTCATGAAATGGAGGCTGCTCATTTACGGACTGGCGGTTTGCCTTCTGCTGGCCACCTTAGCCGTCGGCACCACGCTGAACGGCGCCAAAAACTGGATCCTTATCGGTCCGCTGTCCATTCAGCCGTCGGAATTCACCAAGGTAGCGCTGATCTTTGTGGGTGCCTCCACCCTGGACCGTCTGCAAACCAAGGAAAACCTGTTGGGATTCATTCTCTTCAACGGCATCTGCATCGGTCTGTTTTTTGTCATGAGTGATTTCGGCACCGCCCTGATCTTTTTTGTCACCTTTTTGTTCATTGCCTTTATGCGCTCCGGCAATTTCAAAACCATCATTCTGGCAGAGGCCGCGGCGATTCTCGGCGTCATGCTGATTCTCACGGTCAAGCCCTACATTGCCCAGCGCTTCCAGGCCTGGGGGCATGTCTGGGATTATGCCGCCAGTGACGGCTATCAGCAGGTACACACCCTGATAGACAGTGCCAGCGGCGGACTGTTTGGCCTGGGGATTGGCAAAGGCAATTTGCATTATATCTTTGCTCACGAAAGCGACCTGATCTTCGGGCTCGTCAGCGAAGAAACGGGACTGGTCACCGCCCTGCTCCTGGCCCTTGTTGTGGGCGGGTTCATGGTCTATTCCCGGTCTATTTCCACCACCAGCCGCTCCGCCTTTTATTCGATTGCTGCCAGCACCTCCGGCGGGATGCTGGTGTTCCAGGCCATGCTGAACATTTTCGGTGTCACGGATCTGCTGCCTCTCACAGGGGTCACGCTCCCCTTTGTCAGCTACGGCGGTTCCAGTATGATGGCCTGTTGGTGCCTGCTTGCCTTTATCAAAGCGGCCGATGAACGCACCTATTCTCAAAAAATTGTCCGTTCCGGTACCAGAAACACGGACGAGTAAAAAAGGAGGGATCAGATGAAAAAGATCGGTTCTCGGACATTCATGATTTTTCTGATGACACTGGCGTTTTTTGCGGGTCTGACCTATCACACCGTCAATCTGATGGTACATTCCCAGGAATGGGTGACGCATCCCATGAATTTTCATCTGCCCGATCACGATGAACTGGAATATGCCGGAAAAATTCTGGATCGCAACGGCGTTGTCCTGGCACAAAGCATTGACCACCGGCGCGTCTATCACCCAGAGGAAACGGTTCGCAAGGCGTGTGTCCATGTGGTGGGCGATAACTCCGTCAAAATCGGCACCGCCGTGCAGACGGTCCGCCGTTCCAGTCTGACCCACTTTGACTATTCCGGCAATATTGTTTTCGGACTGGGACTGCCGGATGTGTTCAAAAGCGGTCAGGAAATCGTACCCCGGGGTACAGACATCCGACTGACCATTGACAGCACCCTGCAAACCGCCGCTTTAGAGGCACTGGGAGATTATAAGGGGGCCGTTGTCTTTTACAATTACAAAACCGGCGAAATTGTCTGCATGGTCAGCACTCCCACCTACGATCCCCAGAACGTTCCGGAGGATATCGAAACCAATCCGGCCTATGACGGCGCCTATCTCAACCGTGCCGTCTCCGCTGCCTATCCTCCCGGCTCCACCTTCAAGCTTGTGACTGCCGCAGCCGCCATCAGTGAAGCGCCCGGCATCGAAAACACGGAATATGAATGCATCGGCAAGGACACCGTAGGCGAAGACACCGTCAGCTGCTTTGCCGTCAACGGCATTCCTACGGCTCACGGAAAGATTACGCTGAAAACGGCTCTGTCCCAGTCCTGCAACCTGTATTTTGCAAAGCTGGCACTGGCGCTGGGAAAGGACAGAATGACCTATTATGCCGAAAAAATGGGCTTTAACAGCTCTCTGGAATTTGACGGCATTTCTGTCAAGTCAAGCCTGTACAATGTCAGCGATGCCACCGAAAACCAGCTGGCATGGTCCGGTGTGGGACAATATACCGTATTGGAAACCCCGATCAACATGGCCATGATCAGTGCCGCCATTGCCAACGGCGGTACACCGGTCATGCCCTATCTGATTGAAACCATCGGCGGCAAGCAGGAAAACACGGTAACCATGGCGAAGCCCATGATGAGCAAGTCTGCTGCCGACCTGCTGTATGAGATGATGGACGAAACCGTCCTCTATAATTACGGAAAAGACACCTTCTGTGCCGAGCTGGACGTCTGCGCCAAAACCGGCACGGCTGAGGTAGGAGAGAATATCGCCCACGCCTGGGTGACCGGCTTCTGCAAAAACGAGGCCTGTCCCCTTGCCTTTGCCGTCATCGCAGAATACGGCAACAATTCCTTCCAGGCAGCCGTTCCTGTCGCCAGCAAGGTTCTGTATTGTGCCGCCGAACAAATGAAATCCGGAAATTAATCCAAAGCGTATCCTCACTGATAGGATACGCTTTTTTCTGACATTCTGCACTGCTGCGCTGGAAATTTGCACCCTGCGGGCGGGAATGCCCCCGCTGGCAATGTGACAAATTCGTTTTACATCTGGCTTTGCCGTTTAGTGAAGTGAATACCTCAGACATACGCAGGGAGCTTTCCGGTCGCCCCCTGCACCCCTTCGGAGTCAAATCTATAGGGATCTTTGCAAAGCACCCTTCCGGTCATAATGCAACCACCCCAAAGCGGTGCGTAAGCGTCGTGTGGGGTGGAAGCCGCTGGCAACTTGACAAATACACAACACACGGAAATCAACTTTCTTTAAAAGAAAATAAATAATATGTCATCCTGAGCGTAAGCGGAGGATCATTATCACAAGAGTGGCATGAATGTAAAGACTCTTCGTCGCTTTGCTCCTCAGAATGACAAATCGGGATGCTTATATTTTAAAAATTGATTTCCATGTACACAACACCTCCAGGTTGATCGGTTTGCGAAGCAAATATGGAGTTTATGGACATTTCTCATCATTTTATTGTCTCCGAAGGGGTTCGGGGGCGACCGGAAAGCCCCCGATACACGCATCAAAAGAAATACTGTCACACCCAGCAATGTAAAAAACTCTTCGCGGGCACCCGCAGTCCCCTGCATCTTTGCACCCTTTGGTTAAACAATCAATGAGAAATGTACATATCTAAGACCTGAATCCGTGAAACTCAAATAGAATAAATAGCTGAAAGCAAGATAAACAGAGCTTTACAAGCAAAATGTATCATTCCTTGTTTT
>CACYCV010000166.1 GCA_902772955.1 uncultured Ruminococcus sp. | reverse complement strand
GTCTCAACTTAATTGGCCGCGGCTTCCGCTCCTCACGCTCCTTACGGAGCGCTCTGGAGCGGTTCTTTTTTGACCGGAAGGACGCTTCTCTTCACCTTTCCGTAGATATGAACTTCCCTATAGAATTTAATCCGAAGAGGTCTAAAAAAACACTTTGCCAACTCAAAAGTTTTCGCTCAAGCCTTTTTCAAAAGGCTTGCAGGGTCCAGGGACGGCGTCCCTGGGCGCACTCCGCAGAGGGCGAAACTCCCTGGAGCGATTTTCTGACGTGCCATCACCAAAGCCCACCAAAAAAGCCCCCTTTCTCAGTCAAAAAGCTGAAAAAGGAGGCAAATAATTATATTACCCTATAAAGAATTGTGTCCAGTACAGAATACCGTTATTCTGATAGCAGCCGATGCCAATACGACTGAAGGAGGACGAAAGAATGTTCTTTCTGTGGCCCTCCGAATTCATCCAGCCCTCCACCACCTTTTTGGGTGTCGGATATCCGTAGGCAATGTTTTCTCCTGCCGAACGGTAGGAAATTCCAAGCTCCTTGGCTGCTGTAAAACAGGAGCTGCCGTTTGGACGGGTGTGGGAAAAAGACCGTACAATCTCCTTTGCACGCAGGTGTGCCACCTCGGCTGCACCCTTATCCTGCACCAGCGGAGAAAGTCCGTAGGAAGCCCGTTCGGCATTGACCAGCTTCAGCACCTCCGCTTCATAGGCGGTCCGGAACCCGGTCGTGTCGGTTTGGGAGGGCACGGCGGTTTCTTTGGATGACTGTTCCGGTCTGACAGTGGATGTGGACGGCTTGGTGTTCTGACTTACGCTGCCATTTCCCCCGGAACAGGCTCCCCCTGCAGTATTCAGAATTTCCTTGATCGTGCTGTTCTTGCCGAAGGCTTTTTTTATCAGGTCGTTGATATTGCCGCAGCTCCCGTCCTTGCAGGCGATTCTGATCTGAGACAAGGGATTGACGGAAGCCGCACTGACAGCTGCAGAGGAACAGGATACGATTGTCAAAGCTGCCATCACAGCAACAACTATTTTTGATGTATGTTTCACAATAAGACCTCCAGATTTTTTTGCGTTAACGCTGTCTTTATCATACCTTTTTGGTCTTTCTCTTTCAACACACAAATACCGGAAACTTAGTCATGTTTTTCCTGATAGCCCCGGAGATAATTATCAAGCTCACTGACATATAACTGAGCAATATGACTCAGAAGCATATTTTTTTTTGAGATATAACCGATTGTCATCTTGCTTCCAACGGCATCGATGTCAGCTTCAAAGGGAATCGCTGCAAAATCCGTGCCGTTCAGCTCCTCGCTGATAACGCCGGAACAAAGTGTATAGCCGTCAAGGCCCACCATCAGATTCAGCATGGTAGCCCTGTCTGTGGCTTTAATGGTTTTGGGATACTCACTGGTACTGAGTATTTCTTCCGCATAATAGAAGGAAGCGTTCTCTCCTTGCTCAAAGGAAAGGCAGGGGTAGTCCTTCAGGTCCTCAAAACGAATCAATTTTTTTCCGGCAAGTGGGTGACCTTTCCATAAATAGACATAAGCGCGGCACTCCGTCAAGGGTGTAAATGACAGTCCGTTTGACTTCAGAATCTTTTCGATTGGCTTACGGTTGAAATCATTGAGGTACAGAATACCAATCTCGCTTTTGCCGCTGAATACATCATCGATTACATCATGCGTACGTGTTTCACGGATGGCAAACTCATATTCGTCAGTGCCGTACTGTTTGACCAGCTCTACAAAGCTTTTGACAGCAAAGGAATAATGCTGGGCGGAAATACCGAATTTTTTTTTCAGAGTTCCTCCTTTGCCGTATTTTTCCAGTAAGTGATCATATTGTGCCATGATTTCCCGGGCATACCGGAGGAGTTCCTGACCGTCATTGGTAGGTGTCATTCCTCTGCCGCTCCGGTTAAAAATCGTGATTCCCAGTTCTTTCTCCAGTTCCCGCACCGCACTGGTCAGAGATGGCTGGGAGACATACAATAACTCGGAAGCCTTATTCAGGGATCCCTCCTCGGATATCACTGTCACATATCGAAGCTGTTGAATTGTCATAGCCATCACCCTTACACGAGATCAGACAGCTTTTTGCTGTACAGATAATTGTGTATCAGCTGATTCAGCTCTGACCACATGGGCAGCGTATCACATTCAGCAGCCCTCGGACATTCCTCAGAGCCGTTTTCCAGGCAGAAAACCACCGCCATGGAATTTTCCATAACGTCCAGTATTTCTCCGACAGTGTATTCCTCCGGCTGACGGATCAGCTGATAACCGCCTCCCTTTCCGCTGACACCCCGGAGCAGCTTGGCGCTGACCAATTCTTTGGCAATAATTTCAAGATACTTTTTAGAAATGTTCTGACGTTCTGCAATATCCTTCAGCGGCACATATCCGCCACAATTCTGTCTGGCAAGATCAATCATCACTCTTAGTGCATATCGTCCTTTTGAAGAAATCATTTTTCTCGCTCCTTGGTATTGGATTCTTTTGATTATCCTATTGTACCATAGGTTTAATGGAAATAGCAAGGCATATTTTTCATTATTTTGTACTTGCCCTTCATCAGACCATCCATCATTTTGGAGATACTGACAAATCCTCCTGAATTAAAATTCGGACGCACTAATGTGCGCCCGAAAAAAAGAGTTTGAACGATTATGCAGAGTAAATAGTATCGCCGTTAATGATCATTTTTGCAATGTTTGTGGGATCGATCACGGTTTCTTTTCTGATATTTTTCTGTTTTGAAGATTTTTAAAGATCCTTTTCAAGAGGAGATTTACTGTCGCGGAAGCCGGCTTTTGTATTTCCAAATCGAGCTGCAAACTTTCCATTATCTTCATTGTTATCACCGGAGATGCGTTCAACCGTTAATTCCTCGCCAATCAGATAATTTTTTTTAAATGATATAATTATTGCCCGCATCCTCCCCTTGCATCAGATCGGCAATGGAATATCTGTCAATATACTGACGGATCACATCATCAAGACCACGCCAGAACGAAAGTGTCCTGCACTCGGACACACGGGGACAACCCATGCTGCTACCCTCCAGACAGGAAACAGGTGACAGACTGCCTTCCATTAAACGAAGCACATCCCCCACAACAATTTCCTCGGGAGCCTTTGACAGCTGATAACCCCCGCCTTTTCCCCGCAGACCAACCACAATATTGCTTCTGACCAGCTCCTTGACAATGCTTTCCAGATATTTTTCAGATATTTCCTGACGGTCGGCAATATCCCTGAGCTTGATAAAGCCCATTCCGCTGTGCTCTGCCATATCAATCAGAACACGAAGAGCATAACGTCCTTTTGTTGAAATCAACATACTTCTCGCCTCCTGTTTTCCTATTATAACAGTATGTTGATATGATTTCAAGTTTTTTCAAAAAACCTCTTGACAAAACAGGAAACAAAGAGTATCATATATTCATCCCACTAACATACTATTCTTATAGGAATATATTCAGGAGGTCATTTTTATGAGTAAAATTTATCAGACAGCAGATCAGTTAATCGGAAAAACCCCCTTGCTGGAACTCACCCACATTGAAAAAGAGCTGGAGCTGAAGGCAAAGATCGTGGCCAAGCTGGAATATTTTAATCCCGCAGGCAGCGTGAAGGATCGTATTGCCAAGGCCATGATCGAGGATGCCGAAAGCAAGGGGCTGTTAAAGCCAGACAGCGTTCTGATTGAGCCAACTTCCGGCAACACCGGCATCGGACTTGCTTCCGTTGCGGCTGCCAAGGGCTATCGTCTGATCATTACCATGCCCGAAACCATGAGTGTAGAACGTCGTCAGCTGATGAAGGCCTATGGTGCAGAGCTGGTTCTGACGGAGGGCTCCAAGGGAATGAAGGGGGCCATTGCCAAGGCGGATGAGCTTGCCAAAGAGATTCCCAACAGCTTTATTCCCGGTCAGTTTGTCAATCCTGCCAATCCTGCCATTCACAGAGCAACAACAGGTCCCGAAATCTGGGAGGACACGGAAGGACAGGTAGATATTTTCGTTGCCGGTGTCGGCACAGGCGGAACCATCACCGGTACAGGTGAATACCTGAAATCTCAGAAATCCGATGTCAAAATCGTAGCAGTTGAGCCGGAAAGCTCCCCGGTGCTGTCAAAGGGTACCGCAGGTCCCCATAAGATTCAGGGTATCGGTGCAGGCTTTGTACCGGCTGTACTCAACACCGATGTTTACGATGAAGTGATTCCGGTAACCAACGAAGATGCTTTTGCCACAGGCAAACTGATCGGAAGAAGCGAAGGCATCCTGGTGGGAATTTCTTCCGGCGCGGCTGCCTGGGCTGCCATCGAGTTGGCCAAGCGTCCCGAAAACGAGGGCAAAACAATTGTCGTCCTGCTGCCCGACACAGGTGACCGTTATCTCTCAACCCCTTTGTTTGCTGAGTAAAACAGATCTAAAAAACCTCTTTCTCACGATAATTGAGAAAGAGGTTTTTTGATTAATACCACCGTTTCGAACCGAAAGGCAATTGATTGGTGCTCCCGTTTCCGGACGATACCGGATGAAAACAGGCAGAAGCATTTCATTTTGCTCCGGCGTCAATCACCGAGCCCTGCTCTTTGGCAGGCAATATCAAAGTTTTGGTGGATAATCAGATAGCTTCTGCTGCCAAAAATATGGTCCACTGCCGGATTATTTTTTTCCACGAAGCAGCCGGACAAGTGACGAATACTCGTCTTCCAGAAGTGTTCCTTCCAGCCGCTTTAACAGCTCTCTTCTCAGATTAGCAGGCAAGGTTCCGTTACTGTGAGTATTGATATGGAGACGTTCCTTCAAATCCTGCGGAACTGGGATACTGTAGGATCCTTTCATATAAGGATCCGTAAAACCAAATGTCTTTCTGTCTCTTTCATCGGTCAGCTTGGTAAATTCAACTGCGATTCTGATTTTCAGGCTTTCTATACTCACGGTTTTGTGATAGACCGAGTAGCCCATATAAGGATCATAACGATCATATCGCCAACCGTCTTGAAGCAGCATCGGATCAGGATCCTCCGAAAATTCCAAGTGCCGGATGGTAACGTATGGAGCTCCGAAGCCAAAGCTTTTCACGATTTCCACATCAGTGGTCCACTTGATTTCATCAATCTGAAGCTTGATTCCTCTGCACAAAAAAGCTTCGGATTCGCTCTTGTATTGCAACAGTTGTTCAAAGGCAATATCCCACCTCTGAAATGGATAGGGAACTATTGTCTTGCCGATTTTTCCGTAATAGACGGTATGATCATCCATAGAAACCGGCTTTGTCCTGTCGTGAATAAACGCATACCAATCGTCAGAAACACCCGCTTTCCGGCATTCCCCGACAAACTGATCCTGGGTTCTGATCCTGCAGCGATCTTCTGCTTCTTTTCTCTGCCTTTCAAAATAGGCTTGTTTCTCTTCCTCTGTCACAGACAATCATCCCCCCTTAACAAAAACAGAACCAAACGGTTTTGTTTTTCCTGAATCCGTGAAACTAATAACGGAAAAAATTCGTTTTCGGGGATTGTCAAGGGGGACTTTTCCGCAAAAGTCCCCCTTGACTC
>CACYCV010000165.1 GCA_902772955.1 uncultured Ruminococcus sp. | reverse complement strand
GAGTCAAGGGGGACTTTTGCGGAAAAGTCCCCCTTGACAATCCCCGAAAACGAATTTTTTCCGTTATTAGTTTCACGGATTCAGGAAGAAGACAAAATCAAAAGTTTCGCCAGCCTTTTCAAAGGCTGCAGGGTCCATGGGGCAGCGCCCCTGGTGGGAGGTTCGGAGGGCAAAGCCCTCTGACTTCTCAGACTTTTTCTTTTTTTATTGAATAATAGTATAAGCAATTCTTATGGCAATCCGGAGAAAAAGGCACCGAAGGTTTCATCAGTCTCCGGGATTTATCATTTTTTCCGTTTTCCGGAATAATCCGCCTGAAAACGGCCACACTATCAGTATCCGAAGCATAGCACCGTGGCAGACCTGTCCCCCGGACAAGCACTGCCGGGGACGTTCTGCTCGGACAGAACAACTGGGAGGTCAGAACCATGCTCGACAGAATTGCATTGATCCTGCTCATCATCGGAGGTCTGAACTGGGGTTCCATCGGTATTTTCCAATTCGACCCTGTCGCCTGGATCTGCGGCGGTCAGACCGGTATCGTCAGCAGAATCATCTACACCCTTGTTGCACTGGCAGCCATCTGGTGCATTTCTCTGTTGTTCAGAGACAGCAAGGAAGGACAGAGCGTTCCGGCATAAGTCCCTGCCCTGTCCCCGCTTTCAGGCACAAAAAACAGGCACCTTCCGGACAAAGGAAGATGCCTGTTTTGTCTTTTTGACAACGCTGCGGAATTTCCGATTCCGCCGGTGTTTCTGCTGAGGAAAACCAGCTGAAGAGAAGACCGCCTTTATCGGCTCTGTACACTGTTGCGATACTCCTTGGGAGTCATGTGGAATTTCTTCTTGAAGATCCGGTTGAAATAGGAAAGATTGGTAATGCCGATGCTGGCGGCTACCTCGGTAATCTGGACACGGGTGGTCAGAAGCAGATTGGAGGCAATATTCAACCGGTAGTCGTTGATGTATTCGATACAGGTCATTCCCATATAGCGCTTGAAAAAACGCATGAAATAATGCTTGCTGAGATTGACCGTTTCCGCCAGCTCGTCAATAGTGATGTTGTTCATATAGTTTTCGTTGATATAGTCAATGATTGCTTTGATGTTTTTGGTGGTGACCTCCTTCACGGAGGAGTTGCCGGACTCACTGACAAAAACGTCCCGGAACAGAATATAGAACAGACTGTAAACCTCTGCTTTGAGACGAATCTCAAAGCAGTCTCCCTTCTCATCATAGACAGAAATCATGTTCTGCACTCTGCTTTGGATTTCAGCATAAGACGGATGCTCCGGGGAAATCACTACCGGAGAAAGAAAGCTGTTTTCAGCAAAGGGCATAAAATACTTAATGGAACAGGCGTCAGTACTGTTGCCCGTCAGAAGATTCATATTGAAGATAACGGTTCTGAAAACGGTGCGTTTGTCATCAAATTGACGAAAAGAATGAAGCACAGACGGATTGATCAGAACAATATCTCCTTTTTTTACATGATACTCCTCAAAATCCACCGATTCAATATACTCCCCTTCCTGCACATACACAATTTCCATCTCATCGTGCCAGTGCATAGGAAAGGTAGTATAGTAGTCCGGAATGACGGTTTGGCTGACTAAATAGGGCAGCATAAAATCTCCCTTTTGTCCTGTTTCTTTCAGACTCATTAGTTCATCGTGTTGCATATTTCGACTCCTCCAAATTAATTACACTATCCTGTTTCTTTAGTTCAGTCATCTGGTACTTCATCCATTCAAAGTCAAAAATGAGATTGTTTGGAAGGTAATACAATTGGGTGAATAATTTGACACAAGAATGCCTCTCTTTGTACAATAATATCATAATAAAGCATATAATTTTCTATATTTTCGTTACTATTACTAGTATAGCTTGTCAAATTCCATTTGTCAAATCTAAATTAAAGCACATTCAAAAATTTACAAAAATCACATTTCTATAAAAAATGAACCTTTTCATTTCACTATTCTTTGATATTGGAAAGAATTGTATGGAACAAATAGCCAGACTTGGAGAATTTCGCACAAAAATGTTAAAACGACATTGGCAGCTTCTGCTCTGATTATCATTGTCCTTCCATCAGAGAGGGAGCCGGGTTATACAGGACGCTGGTTGTTAGCGAAGCGAACACACCGGATGAACGCAGGAGACTTTCAAGCAGGGTGCCCGCGGGCAATTTGACAAATTCGTTTTACATCCGGCTTTATTGTTTAGTGAAGTGAATATATCCGGTATATGCAGGGGGACTTTCTGAGCGCCCCCTGCACCCCTTCGGAGGAAAACCACATAAAATGGCCTAAGGCAACACCGCACAAAGACCGCCTTACGGCTTAGCACCGCAGCTCTGCACAAGTTCCGCCAACCAATCCGTGTTCGCCTTCGGTTCCACTTCTTGGGGCGTCACTTAATCTGCTTGATCTTTTCCGTCATCTTGCACCAAAATTCCTTGAAACACGTCAGTATTCCTACGAAATTTTGATACAATCTGACGAAAAAATCTACTGCGCATCTGCGGCACTATCTCAGTGCGGTCACACAGGGAAATCATTTTTAAATATTTGCTCTTTTTTTGTTGATCTCTGATCAAAAAGACACAGGTTTTTTGGGAAAGGGTTTCCCCCGGCAGAGGTTGGGACAGAGTCCCAATATTCCGGAGAAGAAAGTTGATTTCCGTGGCTCTGCCATGTTTACTCTTGTGTATCAGATGAAACTATGCTATAATTTATTATCGGATGACATCATGCCGCAGAGGGTTTGTTCTTTCAAAGCCGCAGCGGAGGTCATGTTTTGAGAAAGGATGGATGTATCATGTATCGGATCGTCAGAAAGCAGTCGCTTAATCCCACCGTTGCTATGATGGAGATTGAAGCACCGCTGATTGCCAGAAAGGCAGAGCCGGGACAGTTTATTATTTTCAGAGCCAAGCAGGACAGCGAACGGATTCCTCTGACTATTGCAGATTTTGACCGCGACAAGGGTACCGTGACCATTATCTATCAGATTGTTGGCGGCTCCACCATGGAGCTGGACACCCTGCAGGAAGGGGATTGCCTGCAGGATTTTGTAGGCCCCCTGGGACGTCCCAGTGAAACCGAGGGGCTGAAAAAGGTTGCCGTTGTTGGCGGCGGTGTAGGCTGTGCCATTGCCTATCCCATCGCTAAAAAGCTGCATTCCATGGGATGTGAGGTACACAGCATTGCAGGCTTCCGCAGCAGGGATCTGGTTATTTTAGAGGATAGTTTCCGGGAAGTCAGTGACGAACTGCGGATTATGACAGACGACGGCAGCTATGGCACCAAGGGCCTGGTTACAGACGCGCTGGAGGCACTGATTCAGCAGGGCAACCAATATGATGAGGTTATCGCCATCGGCCCGCTGATTATGATGAAATTCGTCTGTCTGCTGACAAAGAAATATCAGATCAAAACCATTGTCAGCATGAATCCCATTATGATTGACGGAACCGGAATGTGCGGAGGTTGCCGGCTGACAGTAGGCGGAGAAACCAAATTTGCCTGTGTTGACGGTCCTGACTTTGACGGGCATCTGGTAGACTTTGACGAAGCCATGCACCGGGGCACCATATACCGGGAATTTGAAGCACACGCACGGGAAGCCTCGTGCAACCTATTAAAAAAGGAGGGCTGACGGATCATGTCCTATCAGCGCAATATGGATCCCAAAAAATGTCCCATGCCGGTACAGGATCCTGCGGTCAGAAAACACAATTTTGAAGAGGTGGCCCTGGGTTACAGCTATGAAATGGCAGTTCAGGAAGCCAGACGCTGTCTGAGTTGCAAAAACAAGCCCTGTGTGGGAGCCTGTCCGGTTTCCATTGATATTCCTGCCTTTATTGAACGGGTCGCCAATGAAGATATGGAAGGTGCCTATCAGATCATCAGCCGTTCCAGCTCTCTGCCCGCCGTCTGCGGACGTGTCTGTCCTCAGGAGCACCAGTGCGAGGGCAGCTGTACCAGGGGAATCAAGGGCGAAAGCGTAGGCATCGGGCGGCTGGAACGTTTTGTGGCGGATTATCATCGTCAGAACTGCACCGAGCAGCCGGTTCTCCATGCTTCCAACGGGCATCAGGTAGCCGTCATCGGTGCCGGTCCCAGCGGACTGACGGCAGCAGGCGACCTGGCTAAGCTGGGTTATCGTGTCACGGTCTATGAGGCCTTGCATTTAGCGGGTGGAGTATTGGTCTATGGCATTCCGGAATTCCGTCTGCCGAAGATCATTGTCCAGAAGGAAATCGACAATCTCAAAGCCATCGGCGTCACCATTGAAACCAACATGGTCATTGGCAAGATTCTGACCATTGACGAGCTGTTTGAAATGGGCAACGAGGCCATTTATATCGGCAGCGGTGCGGGATTGCCGAAATTCATGAACATTCCCGGAGAAAGCCTGAAAGGGGTCTATTCCGCCAATGAATACCTGACCCGTATCAATCTGATGAAGGCTTATCAGAAGGACAGCAAAACACCCATCCGGCAAAGCCATCGGGTAGCCGTTGTAGGCGGAGGCAATGTTGCCATGGATGCTGCCCGTTCTGCGCTGCGGATGGGAGCCGAGGAGGTCTACATCGTTTACCGGCGTGGTCTGGAGGAGCTTCCTGCCAGAAAAGAAGAGGTTGCGCACGCGATGGAAGAAGGCGTGATCTTCAAGACCCTGACCAATCCGGTAGAGGTATTGGGAGACGAAAAAGGAGAGGTCAGCGGACTGAAATGCATTGAAATGGAGCTGGGAGAGCCGGATACCAGCGGACGTCGCCGTCCCATTGCCAAAGAAAACAGCGAATTCATTCTGTCTGTTGACACTGCCATCATGGCACTTGGCACCAGTCCGAATCCTCTGATCCGTTCCACTACTCCCGGACTGACGGCCGACAAGCGAGGCTGCATCGTCACGGACGGCGAAAGCGGTCTGACCAGCCGTAAAGGCGTCTATGCCGGCGGCGATGCCGTAACAGGCGCCGCAACCGTCATTCTGGCCATGGGTGCCGGCAAAGCCGCCGCCAAAGCCATCCACGAATATCTCACCAGCGGTGCGCGCCCGTAGGAAGTACCCTTGGGGCAGGACCACGCTGGACGATTCGCGGCGGAGTGCCTCCGCTGTCGATTCGCGGCGCGCTCCACTCCGTTCCGCTCGATTTTGCCGTGTGCGGAGTGCCTCCGCTGTCAATTCGCGGCTTGCTCCACTCCGTTCCGCTTGATTATGCCGTGTCCAGCTTTACTGCCGCG
>CACYCV010000164.1 GCA_902772955.1 uncultured Ruminococcus sp. | reverse complement strand
TGCAGCGTCCGTTTTCGAGGTTCTTAGGGGGACTTTTTCGCAAAAGTCCCCCTAAGTCGCTGTCCGCAGACAGCGAAACTCCCAAGGAACTTCTCGCCCCTTGGAACCCTCGGCAGGGACACCTCCGCCCGCAAAACAGCAAAAAACATCCCCCTCATTGAGGGGGATGAAAAAAGGGGATGATCGTGTCATCTGCTCCATAAACGCAAAAACACATTTTTCAGGCTGCAGCAGCATCCGGTTAAGACTGATAATCTGTCCATGCTCCGGCCGGATATCTGAATTTCACCTTTTCAATACCCTTGCCGGCCTTTGGTTCCTTGGTCATATCAATTTTGTAAACCTGTCCCGGGTTAACATTTTGGCTGTAGGTAATATCCGCCGTCTGATAGGCTTTGTTTTCTTCCGACATTACCTTGTCACTGACACCGTTGTCAAAAATAATACCGGCAGCACCCCTGGGCGCGATGACTCTGTACAAATCAGTTTCACCGATTCTTTCCATTTCAAGACCCGGCCATGGATGGTCATAATATTCATCGCAGGTCATCTTCATGGTAGAAGAGCCATACGGCCCCCACCAATAAGCACAGACCTTTTCCCACTTTGTTTCACTGTTGTCATAGTAAACATAGTCCTTGTCGGTTGGTTCTCTTGATTCGTCACCTGCTTCGTTCTGACTATTCTGCAGCTGCTTCTGAACCTCATCCGGCACGGGAACCAGCGCGCCGTTTTCAAGGGCGCTGACCTTGTGTTCAAACATTGCCTGCAGGAATTCCGGGAACATATTGTGCAGATAGACACTCAGGTGCTCTCCCGGCTGATAAATGCTGCAGGAAATTCTGTCCTTGGGGTATCCATACTGGATCAACGCATTATTCATCATCACCGCATAGGCACCGGCATCATTCTCATAGCCTCCGGAATAAATATAGACATAGGGAGGATTATTCAGTGCCAGCTTCGGCATCAGGAAGGCAGCCCATGTCTTGATATTATAAGCCCAGAAGGCAGGAGACAATGCGCCGATGGTTCCGAATACATCCGGATGTGCCATTCCGGTATAAAGGGACTCCAGACCGCCCAGTGAGCTGCCCACAATTCCGGTATGCTCCGCATCCGTGTAGACGTTGTAGTTGCTTCTGACATAGGGAACAACGGTTTCGCAGACAAAATCAGCCAGAGCGCTTCCCCGTTTGGTGGTAGGATAATTCTTGATGGCCACTTCTCCGATATCGGGAATCAGTTCATTGGTTCTGTTCGCTTCCGGTGTTTCGATGGCAACCACAATGGCCTTTTGATCCGTCTGTGCCATCATGCTGGCAACGTGCTCTCCTACGCTCCAGGGATAATTATCGTCTCCTGTGATCTCATCCGTCAGCACCCACTGGCCGTCATAGCAATAGATGGTGGAATACTTTTCCGCAGCGTTGGCATCATAGTCATCCGGCGTCCAGATATAGACATTCTTGTCGCTTCCGTCAAAAGAAAACTTCCTTGTTTCATATCTGACAGACTTTGAAGGCTCCCTGCCGACAATGTAGGGGTCAAGAATTCCCTCTTTCAACGACCATCCGCTTACAAATCT
This sequence comes from uncultured Ruminococcus sp., assembly GCA_902772955.1. GTDB lineage: Bacteria > Bacillota > Clostridia > Oscillospirales > Acutalibacteraceae > UBA1213. Next base: position 1,549 of record CACYCV010000164.1, on the reverse strand, counting down.
GTTGAAGGCAACATCCTTGGTAGACTGATCCACTCCATAGTCCAGATGAACCATATTGTATTTGCCGGTATCGCCTTCGCAGGAAAAGACAACATAATCAGCAGTCTCATCCGTTTTTTTCATGGGAACGGCCTCACTGGCACCGCTCATGGTATTGATAAAACCGGCCGTCATCTGACTGCTTTTCCCGCTGTCTCTGACAGTCAACGTATGCATTTTTCCATTGGTTTGATTCTCTCCGGAGTTTTCCTTCGGATTGCTGCTCTGTTCCGTTGATGTGCCTGATTCGTCAGTAAGAACGGATGCCGCTTTGCTTTCTTTTTCCCCGGAATGATCCCCGCTCTTCTGTCCGTTTGGTGTACAGGCCGTCATCATAGACAAGCACAGTGCCGCTGACAAAAAAACTGCCGTCATCTCTTTTGTTTTCATAAGAAATCCCCCCTGCAATCATCTTACCATCATTGTAGGGGGAAATGTCAGGCCTGTCAAGCAACTTATGATACACAGATTCAACCGGATGTCAAAAATTCAACCGGACGATGAATTATCAACCATACTATCATCATTTAAACAGCGGAATGTTTCTGTCGAACCAGATGCCCCAATGGATCACCTTTTTGTCTCTCAGTTCCCTGGCACTGCAAAGCAAGGGAATCATCACCGTTTCGTTGTAGTAGGTATAGGATTTCATTTCCCCGTGTTCTGTCTCAATCGGCATACAGGAAGCAAGATTGATTTTGCATAGCCTGTCCATCAGCTCTTCGGTCCGTGAAATATCCAGGTGGACATTGGCTGCTATCTGAGACAGGGATACAGGAAGATTGATGCGGGTATACATGTAAAACAGGATGGAAAATATATCCTTCTCCGCCAGCACAGAAAACGTTTCTGACAGTTCCTCCTGATCGGCAAAGAATGCCGCATAACCCTTTTCCGGTTCCGGCATAAAAAAGCAGTAGCCGAAATCCGTGTCCATTTTGGCATTTACCATGCCGTCGTCAAAGCTGGCTCTGGCATAATAGTGATAGCCGTTCTTTTCCCGGAGTTCCCCCGGCGCTCTCCCGTCATCTGCGAAGCCCTTTTTCGCATCATCAAATCCGGAATAGGCAAGCATCGTTTTCCAGACCAGGGAGAACAACCGGTAGATTCCCTCCTTCTGCCCTGTGTTGACAATTTCCTCAATCAGTTCATCTTCAAGGGCACGAATCTGCTCCTGTTCATAGAGCATATTGACCGTGACGCCAAGTGCTCCGGCAATGACGGGCAGCATTTCCGCATCCGGTGAGCTGCCCCTTTCCCATTTGGACACCGCCTGGGTTGTCACTCCCACCAAGCTTCCCAGCTCCTCCTGAGAAAGCCCCTTCCGGAGACGATATTTCTTGATCTGTTTCCCAATCATTTGCAGACTTTCCTTTCCTGTTTATCCAACCGATTTTCCCTCCAAGTGCAAGGTTTTTACTCTGTCCTGAATCCGTGAAACTAATAACGGAAAAAATTCGTTTTCGGGGATTGTCAAGGGGGACTTTTCCGCAAAAGTCCCCCTTGACTC
>CACYCV010000163.1 GCA_902772955.1 uncultured Ruminococcus sp. | reverse complement strand
GCGAAATCAAGCGGAACGGAGTGGAGCAAGGCGCGAACACGTCCTGTGCGGTCACGCACCGCGAACACGTCCAGCGGGGTCACCCGTACTGACAGCGTACCATTGACAGATGGTGGAAGGTATGATATTATGAAACCGGAATAGTGGCCGGTTTGGCTACAAAATGGTAATTGAAAGGAATGTGTGAATATGAATAATCAGAATCCTTATGGCCAGATGCCGCAGCAGCCCATGATGCAGCAACCCATGGTGCCGCCTCCGCCCTATCAGCAAAAACGAAAATTCTTTGATACCGAGATGCTGGGAATTGTAGGATGTACCACGAGTGCTATCGGACTGTTTCTTTCACTTTCCGGGGCGATTGCCGGTGCTGTTGGTCCTACTTATATCCTTGGACTGGTGATGCAGATTTTTTCTGTTCTGTTTTCTTCCGGAGGCATTGTGCTCTCTTTGCTGATTGGCAACAGAAATGTGAGAGAGGGAAAACCCAGAGGCACGATTACCTCGCTGGGGCTTGTTCTGGGACTGACAGGGGCTACGCTTTTCCTGTTCCTGATCTTCCTTAACGGTTGTACAACCTGCTATTACACCAAGATTAATTTCAGATGGCCTTCGTAATTTAACTACAGGGGACGCTTGTGAGCGTCCTCTTTTTTTATCAAAAATCTATGGACTTTTCATATAAAATGATGTATAATAGCGTTGTATGCAAAAAACTACCTGAAGGGATGACAAAAAATATGAAGAAAATCATTCAATCGGTCGGCGCTGCAGCCGTTGCCGCTGCTATTCTGTGTGCGGCCGGATGTTCGGGCGATACGAAATGGAGCTTTAAAACGGATAAGGAAACCCTGGCCAGCGGTGTCTGGATCTATTACACCTTTGACGGCGTAAACGCTGCCTTTAGAAAGGTTCAGGAAAGCAATCCCACTGCGACGATTCAGACATACAACTTCAATGATGAAAAAATTGAGGGACAGTCTGCGGTGGATTGGATCCGCAATTACGCGGAAGAAAGCTGCCTGGAATACCTGACCCTTACCAGTCTGGCGGATCGTTATGGGATTAAGGCAGAAACTGAAAAGTATGATTCCAATAAATCTACCCTGGCGGAATCCTACAAGACCATGAATAAGAATTATTCCAATCTCTATGAAAAGCTGGGCGTTTCCGAGGACAGCTATGTCAAGGCACAGATCTATGGAGAGACTTATCTGAACTACAAAGAAGCCCTGTTCCAGAAGATCTACGGAGAGGGCGGAGAAAAAGAGGTCAAGGACGAGGAAATCAAGACCTACTTCACCGAAAACTACATTTCCTACTACTATGCTACCTGTGAGCTGACAGAAACCAATTCCGAAACAGGGGAAAAGCAGGATAAAGAAGATAAAGAAAAATATATCCAGCACTTTAACGATTATCAGAAAATGTTGAATGCCGGTAAATCCTATGAGGATGTTACCGCACAGTACAAGGTGGACTTTGAGACGGAAACTCCCGCTACAGGCACCGCAACAGCTCCCGCCAAGGAATTTGAGGAGCATGAGGATGAGTCCGAAACCAGCAAGGAAATTTCCAAGCTGATTCGTGAAGCAGAGGTTGGCAAGCCGGTGGTCAAGACCATTGAAGACCGGCTGTATCTGATTTACCGTCTGGATGTCAGCAAGCGGGTTGACGACCTGGTAGGAGAAGCCAAGTCGGTAGACTTTATCACCCGTGACGATGTGGTCAAGGAAATGAAGAACGATGAATATGAGCAGTTCCTGAAGGATGAGCAGAAAAATTTGTCCTATGAAAAGAACAGCGCCTGCCTTGACCGCTACTCTGTCAAGAGAACCATTGATATCCTTAAGGATGTTTTTAAATAAGCAGCAATCAGCCAGAATACAAAGCCCCAAGGCTCCCTTTGCCGGCATGTCCGGCAAGGGGGCTTGTTTTTGCACAGAGGAAGCGAAAACGTCCAGTGTACGCAAGGAAATTTCCGGTCGCTCCCTGCACCCCTTCGGATTAAAATTGATAAGGGAAGTTCATATTTGAGGAAAGGTGAAGCAAAGCGTTCTTCCGGTTAGAATGTAACCACCCCAAAGCGGCGCGTAAGCGTCGTGTGGGGTGGAAGCCGCGGCCGTAAAGTTGGACACGGTAAAATCGAGCGGAACGAAGTGGAGCAAGGCGCGAATCGACAGCGGAGGCACTCCGCCGCGAATCGTCCAGCGTGGTCACGCGCCCCTCTTCGAATGAAAAATAAACGAGGAATCTGAAATTCAAAATGCGATCGGAATCATCTTTCCGCCGGCTTACGCCGCCGGAAAGGGAGCACAATCAGTTGGTGGCTTCGCCCCCGAGCCCCTGTAAAGTTTCGCACTCTGCGGAGTGCGACCAGGGGTTCCACCCCATGGACCCCGCAGCCTTTGAAAAGGCTGGCGAAACTTTTGATTCAGCGAAGCGTCCTTCCGGTCAAAAAAGAACCGCTCCGGAGCGTTCCGTAAGGAACGTGAGGAGCGGGAGCCGCGGCAGTAAACTTGGACACGGCACAACCGAGCGGAACGGAGTGGAGCGCTGCCGCGAACACGTCCTGTGCGGTCACGTACCG
>CACYCV010000162.1 GCA_902772955.1 uncultured Ruminococcus sp. | reverse complement strand
TAAATGCCTTCTTGACTCCTCTTATCTTGATAAAATCGTCTTTAATTGGATTTGTTCATAATTTCTTTACTCATTCAAAAACCCTGACTCCGGCACACGGAAATCAACTTTCCTATCAACTTTCCTCTCCGGAATATTGGGACTCTCCCAAACCCTGCCGGGGGAAACCCCTTCCCAAAAAACTTGTTTTTCTGATCAAAGATCAACAGAAAAAAGGGGAAAACTTTGCATCGCGCTTTGGGGTGGTTACATTTTGATCGAAAGAACGCTTCGCAAATTCCGTTTTCGGGGTTCTTAGGGGGACTTTTTCGCAAAAGTCCCCCTAAGTCGCTGTCCGCAGACAGCGAAATTCCAAAGGGGTTGGGGGCGAAGCCACCAACTATCTATATTCCGGAATCAGCCGCCGTTCTGACAGACAAGACACGCCGAACACCCGGTAAAAATAAACAGCAGGCAGCTCAGACTCAATGCCAGAAAGCCCACCAACAGAGCAAAAATACCAAGCTTTCCCCGGGGCAGCAGCAGACTGCTGTTGCGGCTGCCGCCTTTTACACCCAGTATCAATGCCAGCCACGCCAGCACAAAGGCAACACCGTTCAGAATCAAGCCCGCAGTGCCCGCAAAGGAAAAGATAATCGCCAGCACTGACGCAATGACACTGGCTGCCGCACAGCAGGCTCCAAGAAAGCTCAGAATCCACCCTGAAAGGAGGTTCCACGCCACACGCTGCCCGGAAGGAAACTCAAAAGGAGAAAAGTCATCCTGAGGGTCCTCGTCTCTGTGAGGCCGGAAGGAACCGGCAGGATGAATTTCATCGGGGTAATACCCGTCCACCTCCGGACGATACCCCTCTTTCTGATCCGGACGAAACTCCGGATCCTCAGGAGAACGATTCATAAGGCAGCTCCTTTCTGCTTGTCTGTCAGGACATTTCCGGAAATGCCTGCAGCAGCTTTTTGACAATTTCATCCGTATGCATTCCACGGGAACCCTTCACCAGAACGGTACAGCCCTTTGTCAGCTTTCCGCAGAGAAAATCAAAAGCCTCGTCATTGCTGTCGAAGGAAAACACCTGACTGCAGCCGTTTTCCCCGGCACCTCTGGCAGTATGGCGGGACAGCGGTCCCACTGTCAGCAGCATGTCAATACCGATTTCAGCCAGATGGGCGCCCACACGGTAATGCTCTCCTTCCCCTTCCTCTCCCAGTTCCAGCATATCGGCCAGAACGGCAATGGTACTGCCCCCGGCCGCAGAACGCAAGACGTCCAGAGAGGCTTTGGTCGCTTCGGGACTGGCATTATAGCTGTCATCAATCAAGACAAAATCACGGCATTCATGAATCTGCTGCCTCATAGGAGCATTCCGATAAGTCAGCAGCCCCTGACGAATGGTTTCTTCCGTTAATCCCAGATGCTGTGCCACCGCAAAGGCAGCAAGGGCATTCATGATACTGTGAACTCCCATTGCCGGAATGCAAAGCCTCACCGCCTGGTCCCCGTGACGGCAGACAAATTCGGTAGAAAAGCCGTTCACGGAAATATCCTCCGCATAATAGTCATTTCCGCTGTCCAGACCGAAGGTTACGGTTGAAAAGGGGAGCTGATGATACAGGGGACTGAGAAGCCGGTCGTCCCCGTTGAGAAACAGCACACCGTTCCGATCAAAATGCCTGGTAATCTTCAGCTTTTCCGCCAGGATATTTTCCTGGGTTTTCAGGTTTTCAATATGAGCCTTGCCGATGTTCGTCATCACTGCCATACATGGACGGGCAATGTCACAAAGTCTGTCCATCTCTCCGAATTCACTCATGCCCATCTCAATCACAGCTGCTTCATGATGGGGCTCCATTTCAAACATTGTCATAGGAAGACCGATCTGACTGTTTTTGTTCCCCTGGGTTTTCATCACATCCAGTCCCTGAGACAACGCGGCAGCAATCATTTCCTTGGTGCTGGTCTTCCCCACGCTGCCCGTCACACCCACCAGCGTCAGCGAAAGACTCTGCCGGTATGCTCCCGCCAGCTTCTGCAGGGCAGCCAATGTGTTTTTCACCAGGATACACGGCTTTGTGAATTCCTCAGATACCGGCTGCTCCGTCAGCGCTGCCGCAGCACCCTGTTCAAAGCATTGAGCCATAAAGATATGAGGATCCGTTCTGGCACCCCGGATAGGAACAAACAAACTCCCCTCCCTCACCTGGCGGCTGTCATACTGAATATTGGTGATGACGGTATCCGGATCGCCGCACAGAAGCTTTCCCTCTGTCAGTGCAGCAATTTCAGCGGCTGTAAATGTTCTCATACATCTTCCCTCATTTTTTCTTCATATCCTTCAGAACGGCAGCAATAACCTCCCGTTCATCATAATGTGTCTTCACTCCGTTTTTATCCTGATAGTCTTCATGTCCCTTTCCTGCCAATACAATAATATCACCGTCCCGGGCATTTTCGATACAGTAACGGATGGCGTCGCTCCGATCGGGAACAACCACATAGGCGCCCTTAGTTCTGGCAAGGCCCGTTTTGATATCCTCAATAATATCCATGACATTTTCCATTCTGGAGTTGTCTTCAGTAATCACAGACAAATTCGACAGTCTTCCGGAAATTTCTCCCATTTCAAAGCGTCTGTCACGGGGACGGTTGCCTCCGGCGCCGAACATAGTGATAAGTCGTTTGGGATGATATTCCCTGAGGGTCGTCAGGATATTTTCCATACTGACGGCATTGTGGGCGTAATCAATCAGCAATGTAAAGTTACCGGGCATAGCCACAGGCTCTACCCGTCCCTTGACTCTGACCTCGTTCAGCCCGTCAAAAATCTGCTGCTGACTGACACCGAAGTGTCTGCAGACCGCAGCGGCTGCCAGCGCATTATAGACATTGAAGGTACCCGGAATTGCCACATCCGCTGTCATATTCAGCGTGCCGCTCATGGTAAAGCTGACGCCAAGATAGCCTGCCCTGGAAATCAGATGCTCTCCCGCTCCTCTGAGTTGTGCCTGTTCGGAAAAACCAAACGTTTCTACTCTGCAGGAGTGATTCTCCAGCATCCGTTCACAGGCAGGATCATCCACATTGAAAATTCCCGTTTCACACTGCCGGAACAGCATTGCCTTACACGCAGCATATTCTTCCATATCAGCGTGTTCCACACCGCCGATATGGTCGTGGGAAAAATTCGTAAACAGACCGTAATCAAAAATAAATCCGTCCGTACGATGCCATTTCAGTCCCAGAGAGGAAGCCTCCATCACGGCACACTGGCAGCCCTCATCAATCATCTGACGCATGGCTTTCTGGATTTCATAGGATTCCGGTGTCGTATTGGCCGTCTTGATAATTTTATCGCCGATCAGAATTCCAAGAGTACCGATGACACCGGTCTTGATTCCACCCTTTTCCAGAATAGAACGAATCATACAGGCGGTAGTCGTTTTACCTTTGGTTCCGGTAATCCCGATGGTTTTCAGCGTATCGGCGGGGTTGCCGAAAAATTCCGCACTGAGGAAGGCCAGTGCCTTCCGGGTATCCTTGACCTTGATGACGGCAGCTCCGGACAATTCTATGTCCTCACTGATCACCACGGCAGCCGCTCCCGCTTCAATAGCCCCTTTCGCATACTGATGACCGTCCGTATTGGCACCAATCAGACAGACAAAGACACATCCGGGACAAACCCTGCGGGAATCATATATCACATCGGAGATTTCTATATCCGTTTCTCCGCATACAACAGAGTAATTCACCCTTGACAAGAGTTTTTCCAGCTTCATAAACAGCACCTCCGTTAAAAATCCTATTTTATTTTATCACAATATATGCCCGTTCTTCAATAGACAACAGATACAATTTAGAAAAAAGGGCATTTTCACACTTTGTAATCGCAAAAGTTGGAAAAATACTACTATTTTTTTGGGCCGGACGTGGTATAATAGCAACATCAAGAGAAAAGGGGATGTTCGGAATGCTGATGATTGTATGGTTAGTCATTATTGTGTTGGTTGTGATAGTGGGTATTATGGCAGCCAACCGGAATTACACCGTTGGCAGCGGAATGTTCAAAAAAAGCGACAACAATCTCCAGAAGGACGAGCATCTTGATGCGTCGGACTATAATTATTACAACAATAAAGATATCCTGAAATAAAATCGGAAGTTTCCGGAGGAGCTATCATGAAAAAGAGCTTTGTCACACTTACCGCAATTGTGCTTGCCGCAGTTGCTCTCGTTTCATCTGCCGGCTGCGAAAGCAGCAAGGACAGCAAAGGTTCAGAACAGGCATCCGTCTCCCGTCAGGAAGAAAAAAAGTCTCTTGACCCTGCGCTTGTGGGAACATGGCAGGCAGAGGTCTATCATACACGCTTCACGGATATCTACTCCGCAGACGGTTCCCTGAAAACCATCGAGGAGGATCTGGATTCGCCTGTAGGCGGCGGACACTATGCCACAAGCTCAACGGATTACACCGCCTATACAGAAGGCAACAAGCTTTATCATATTGCCGTAAACGAACATTCAAAGGGTGAATTCACCTACAGCGTGGACGGAGATACTCTTCATGTTATCACCTCAACAGGCAATCAAATTGATTACACCAGACAATTAAGATAAACCACCCATTCAAAAAATTCCCGCAGCCGATTCTGCTTGACAAATCAGACTGCGGGAATTTTTTTCATTTGGTAACGTGACGAATCAGACCGCCGTCAGCAATGATTTCCTGAATAAACGGCGGAAAAGGCTCGGCCTGATAGGTTTTGCCTGTTGTCAAATCGGTAATCACACCGGTATCAAAATCAACAGACACTTCATCGCCGCTGCCGATTTCCTTGGCCGCCGCATCACATTCCAGAATCGGCAGACCGATATTGATAGCGTTGCGGTAGAAAATTCTAGCGAAGGTGGAGGCAATCACGCAGCTGATGCCGGAGGCTTTGATGGCAATCGGAGCATGCTCACGGGAGGAGCCGCAGCCAAAATTCTTCTCGGCCACCATAATGTCGCCTTCCTTGACCTTTTTGGTAAAATCAATGTCGATATCCTCCATACAATGGGAGGCAAGCTCCTGATGGGAGCTGGTGTTAAGATATCTGGCGGGAATGATGACGTCGGTATCCACGTTATCCCCGTATTTATGAACGGTACCCTGTGCTTTCATCTCAAAAATCCTTCCTTTCTCATTTTTCACAGACATCTGCGGGATCGGAAATATAGCCTGTCACGGCACTGGCGGCAGCAACCGCAGGGCTGGCAAGATAGACTTCCGATTCGACATGACCCATTCTGCCGACAAAATTACGATTCGTGGTAGAAATTGCCCGTTCTCCCTTGGCCAGAATACCCATGTGTCCTCCCAGGCAGGGGCCGCAGGTCGGCGTGGAGACAACGGCACCGGCTTCGATGAAAATGTCCATCAGACCTTCGTGCATGGCCTGAAGGTAAACGTTCTGGGTGCCGGGAATAATAATGCATCTCACACCCCTGGCCACCTTCTTGCCGCGCAGCACATCCGCCGCCGCTCTCAGGTCGCTGATACGGCCGTTGGTGCAGGAACCGATGACTGCCTGGTCAATTTTGACTTCGGTTTTGCCGATCTGATCCACGGTTCTGGCATTTTCCGGCAGATGGGGAAAGGCAACGGTAGGACGCAGGGCAGAAAGATCAATGGTGTATTCCTCGTCATATTCCGCATCCTCATCGGAGGTATATTCTACCGGTACACCCTTGAATCTGTCTTTAATATAGGCTCTGGTAATGTCATCCACCGGGAAGATACCGTTTTTGGCACCAGCCTCAATCGCCATATTGGCAATGCACAGTCTGTCATCCATGGAAAGATACTGCAGACCGTCTCCGAAAAATTCCATCGAACGATAAAGGGCACCGTCCACACCGATCATGCCGATGATGTGCAGGATAATATCCTTACCGCTGATATATTTTGCCGGCTGATTAATCAGGTTAAATCTGATAGCAGAAGGCACCTTGAACCAGGTTTTTCCGCTGATCATTCCGGCCGCCATATCGGTGGAACCCACACCGGTAGAAAAGGCACCCAGCGCACCATAGGTACAGGTGTGAGAGTCGGCACCGATGCAAAGGGTTCCGGGGCCTACCAGCCCCTTTTCCGGCAGGAGGGCATGCTCAATTCCCATCTGACCCACATCAAAGAAGTTGACGATATCATATTTATCGGCAAACTGACGCACCTGCTTGCACTGTTCTGCTGCCTTGATATCCTTGTTGGGAGTAAAATGATCCATTACCATGGCAATTTTCGTGTTGTCAAACACAGAAGATGCCTTGCCGTCATGAAAAACGTTGATGGCTACCGGGGAAGTAATATCATTGCCCAGTACCATATCCAGTTTTGCTTCAATCAGCTGGCCGGCCTTCACCGAATCCAGTCCGGCATGAGCCGCCAGTATTTTTTGTGACATTGTCATTCCCATAAAATGACCTCCTTTTTTTCCTTTATGGATACTTACGCTACTATTATAGCGAATTCTTTGCCAGGAATCAAGCATTCCTTCACACACAAATCAACCTTCTTCTCCGGAATCTTGGGACTCTGTCCCAAACCCTGCGGGGGGGAAACCCTTTCCAAAAAAACTTGTGTTTTTTCTATCAAAGATCAGCAGAAAAAAGGTATAATTTAAAAAATTGATTTTCCTGCAATGATTCCGACACAATAATTCATCTTGTCTTTCCTCTTTCTGTTCCACAAAAAACACCGTCAGCCTTCTCCCGGAGGGACCGGCGATCCGTTTTGGACGGATGATTGCCCCTTTTTGCTTTTCCGGCACTTTTGCAAAATATTTTTTTACAGTTGTGCAAAGATTATCGCAATAAAAGGTTGTTTTTTTTGTCAAAATAATTTATACTAAACATAGCTATGGAATGTTTTCCCTTAGTCGAAAACGTCCCACAACAGACATTGAAAGAGGGTCATTATGAGCAGACGATCATCCTTCGGCTACAGCTCCTACGGTTCCCGTTCCTATCGTTCGGGAGGCTATGGCAAGCGTGGCCGGAACAACCGAAAAAAAGTGTTTCTGATTGTAACACTGATTATTTTGCTGCTGGCAGCAGCCGGCTTTGCCTGTTATTATTTTCTGGTACTGAACAGGCATGACAATGCATCCGGCGGCAAAGAGGAATCCTCCACCGCTGACCGGTCCGATGTTTCCGAAAAAGCGTCAGAAGTCTCGGCCGTTTCTTTGGTCAGTATCCCATCCGGCACGGATGAAGGCGCAACAACGGAAAGCACTCCGGAACAGAGTACTGAGAATCCCGATCTGACGGGCTATCGTGACGGTAATGTGTTCATGTACGACCAGAAGGGCTATGAAATGTTCTACGGCACCGATGAATCCGCCGCTGCTTATGCGGCTGTGGTTTCCGATTTCAAAAAGGCAGTGGGCAAGGATGTAAAGGTTTACAACCTGGTAGCTCCCAACCATTCCGCCTTTGGCCTGCCGGAGAAGTACCTGGCCGGAATGAACAACGAAAAAGCCAACATTGAAACAATCTACCGCTCCTATACCGAGGATGTTATCCCGGTCAACGTATACGAAGCAGAGGAAAAGCACAAAAGCGAATACACCTATTTCAAAACCGACCACAACTGGACAGGGCTGGGTGCCTATTACGCTTATCTGGAATTCTGCAAATCCGCCCAGCTCAGCGGTGTGAGCCTGACCTCCCTGTCCAAGGGGAACATCACCGGCTTCAAAGGATCGCTGTTTGCAGCCACCAAAACGGAAGAGAACCCCAAAGGCAACAAGGAGCTGGCCGGCAATCCCGATACCGTGATCTATTACAATATGCCGGGAATCGAAAGCTGCATTCTGCTGGAAAACGGCAAGAGTGAGGAGCAGGAGGTTTCCCTCATTGCCAGCTTTGCCGAAGGCTCCAATGCCTACAGCGCCTTTATCTGGGGCAACAATCCCTATATGAAGGTCAAAACCGACAAGAAAACCGGCAGGAAGCTCTGCATTATCAAGGACTCCTACGGATGCGCCTTTGCTCCCTTTACTACCGCCAATTTTGACGAGGTCTATATTGTTGATCCCGCTTTCTACAACGACAACGTCATACAGGATATCAAGAAGGGCAAGTTCACGGATGTTCTTATTATCAACAGTATCATGAATGCCAACACGCAGTTCCGTGTGGAGGATCTGAGATCGATTATGAAGTAATTCGTCAATGAGCAGACGAAAGGAAAGGATGGTGTGCCGTTGTGCTCGGAAAAACTGTCATGATAGAAATCTTCGGCACACTGGCCGAAAACGCGCTGTATTCCGGCTTTATCATCGGAAAAAGCCATACGGATATGCGTTCCGTCTATGTAATGACGGAGCAGAAATTAGAAGGTCTGGTGGAATGCACCATCATTGCCATTGCTTCATCGCAAAACCGCATGCAGACCCGTCTGGTGGCAGCGCCGCTGAACCACATCTATTATGAGCCGGATATCCGCACCCGTCTGGAGCGGGCATCCGCCCGGTTTGACAAGCTGATCTGTATGTATGAAAAATCCTGCGGCGCCGTTGTCTACCGCACCACTGCCCGGGACGGCATCAAAATTCTGCTGGTAAAAAATCACAACGGCAAATGCTGGACCTTCCCGAAAGGACATATCGAGGCCAACGAATCCGAAAAGCAGACAGCTTTGCGGGAAATCAAGGAGGAAACAGGACTGACGGTCACCATCGAACCGAATTTTCGTCAGACCAGCGTGTACCGTCCTTTTGGAAAAATCAAAAAATTTGTTGTTTTTTTCCTGGCTAAGGCAACAGAAGCCGCGGTGAATATGCAGCAAAGTGAAATTGACTACTACCTCTGGGTCAGCATAGAAGAAGCCATGGCACTGTGCTCCCACGAAAACGACACCAAAATCCTCAACGAAGTCAGACGCCGTCTGGGAATCCGCAGGACCGATCATGAACCTGTCAGGGTATAATCGCAAGACATAAATCCTTACCGCGCACCTCAAGCCAAAAATGATGAACCGTTGGTATTCATCGTTTTTGGCTTTTTGCTTCCCTCCTGGGGATTTCGCTGTCTGCGAATTATGCGAAGCCGTTTTCCGGTCAAAACGCAACCACCCCAAAGCGGCGCGTAAGCGTCGTGTGGGGCGGTTGCCGCTGCCGTAAAGAATAGACACGGCAAAATCAAGCGGAGCGGAGTGGAGCGCGCCGCGAATCGACAGCGGAGGCACTCCGCCAGCAAATTGTCCTGCGGGGGCACCCACCAGTTTTCATTTTTTGGTCAGAAAGCATTGCACCCGCTGGACAAATATGCTAAAATAGACAGGAAATCTACAAAAAAGGAAGTAGTCACTATGGAATACATTGTTTCTGACAGAGTCAAGACTCTCAAGCCCTCCGCAATCCGTGAAATTTTCAAGTATGCCGCCGATCCCACGGTGGTTTCTCTTTCCGCCGGCAATCCCGCTCCGGAAGCCTTTCCCACCAAGGAAATTGCGGAGATTTCCAACCGTATCCTGACAGAAGAACCCATTACCGCCCTGCAGTACAGCGTCACCGAAGGATATCCTCCGCTGCGCAGGGCCGTTACCGACTTCATGCAGGAGGAATATCAGGTCGGCAAGGATTTTGACGATCTCATTATCACATCCGGTGCCCAGCAGGTTATGGATCTTCTGACTAAATCCATGGTCAATGAAGGCGATACCGTCATCTGCGAGGCTCCCAGCTTCATCGGTTCCCTGAATTCCTTCCGTTCCTATAACGCCCGTCTTTGCGGCATTCCGTTGGAGGCAGACGGCATGAACCTGGAAGCACTGGAGGCCGCCCTGAAAAACGAAAAGAATGTACGCTTTATCTATATTATCTCCAATTTCCAGAATCCCTCCGGTGTCACAACCAGTCTTGAAAAGCGTAAGGCCATCTATGCTCTGGCCAAACAGTACGGCGTGCTGATTCTGGAGGATAACCCCTACGGAGAGCTGCGCATCAGCGGAGAAAACATTCCTACCATCAAATCCCTGGACGAAGACGGTATTGTTGTCTATGCCGGTTCATTCTCCAAGGTGCTCTCCCCCGGACTCCGTCTGGGTTATGTGGTAGCTCCCAAGCCTGTTATTCAGAAAATGGTTGTCTGCAAGCAGGGAGAGGATGTGCATACCAACGTATGGGCACAGATGATTGCCCATCGTTTTATGACAGAATACGATTTCAAAGGCCATCTCAAAAATCTGCGGGAAATCTACCGCAAGAAGGCCAATTTCTGCATGGATCTGCTGGATCAATACCTGGTTCCCAACAAAATCACCTATCAGCGCATTGACGGCGGCCTGTTTATCTGGTGCAAACTGCCGGAGGGAGCCGATATGCCGGACTTCTGCAAACAGGCTGTCCTGAGAAAGGTCTGTGTTGTCCCCGGCAATGCCTTCCTGACCAATGAAAGCGAACAGTGCAGTTCCTTCCGTATCAATTTTTCCACTCCCACCGACGAACAGCTTGAAAAAGGCATCCGCATTTTAGGGGAGCTTGCAAAGGAGATTTTATAATGTCAGAAACCGTAACCGAAAAGAAAAAAGTTATATTCAGTGCCATCCAGCCCAGCGGCACCATTACCCTTGGCAACTATCTGGGTGCCCTGCAGAACTGGGTACGGCTTCAGGAGGATTACAACTGCATCTTTGCCGTTGCCGATCTTCACGCCATCACTGTCCGTCAGGATCCCAAGGCTTTCCGTCAGAACATTCTCAATGCCTACGCCCTGTTTCTGGCTTGCGGCATTGACCCGGAAAAAAGTCCCTTCTTTATTCAGAGCCATGTTCATACTCACGCGGAGCTGGCATGGGTGCTAAACTGCTATACCCAGTTCGGTGAGCTTTCCCGCATGACGCAATTCAAGGACAAATCCCAGAAGCACCCCGACAATATCAATGCAGGACTCTTTACCTATCCTTCTCTGATGGCAGCGGACATTCTGCTGTATCAGGCGGATCTGGTGCCTGTAGGCATCGACCAGAAGCAGCATCTGGAGCTGACCAGAAACATTGCCGAACGCTTCAACGGCATCTACGGCAACACCTTCAAGGTACCGGAAGCCTACATCGGTCAGGTAGGTGCCAAGGTCATGTCTTTGCAGGATCCCACCAGAAAAATGTCCAAGTCTGATGAAAACGTCAACGCATGGGTGGGAATTCTGGACAAACCGGATGTTATCATGAAAAAGTTCAAAAGAGCCGTCACCGACAGTGAAGCCAGAGTCTGTGTCGGAGAAGGCAAGGACGGTATCAACAATCTCATCGGCATCATGAGTGCCGTCACCGGCAAAACCAACGATGAAATTACCGCCGAATTTGAAGGAAAGGGCTATGGAGACTTCAAGACAGCCGTCGGCGAAGCCGTTGTGGAAACCCTGCGTCCCATACAGGAACGCTTTGATGATTTTATCGCCAACAAGGATTATCTTGCCGAGCAATACCGGAGGAGTGCCGAGTTTGCTCTCCGTCTTTCTCAGCGCACCCTGGACAAGGTCATGAAAAAAATCGGCTACCTCGCCAAATAACAAGTCTTGGGGTTTCACCCCAAACCCCACCAAGGGGCTACTCGCCCCTTGGAACCCTCGCCAGGGGCATGAGCCCCTGGACCCGCAAGGCTTTTGAAAAAAAGGCTTGCGCGAAAACTTTTGACTATGTGAAGCGGTCTTCCGGTCAACACGCAACATGAACCCCTCCGGCACTTCGTGCCATCTTCCCTAAGGGAGAGGCTTCCAAAGCGTTCTTCCGGTTAAAAGAAAACCACCCCAAAGTGGCGCGTAAGCGTCGTATGGGGCGGTTATTTTTTTATCAGAAGGAAAGATTAAGGAAGTGCTGAGCCGAAAGACTGATTGATTCAGCGGTTCCTTAAAATAGTATTGTATCCGAAGGGGTTCGGGGGCGACCGGAAAGCCCCCGATAGGCGTCGCGAAGAAAGTGCTGAACCGAAAGACG
>CACYCV010000161.1 GCA_902772955.1 uncultured Ruminococcus sp. | reverse complement strand
TATGATTTTCTACACCCATTTGGTGCAAATTCATTTATCGGAATTTTGCTGAAAAAGCAGTATTCATGAGTCTTTCAACCTTATTTTGCAATTTGAATTTCACGGATTCAGGACATCCTCCATGACTGGGTTCTCTTTTATGATGTTCCGTAATCAACCATTCAGGAGATGATTAATATGACCATTCAGACAACAACTACTGGTACCACACTTACTATTATCCTTTCCGGAAGATTGGATACAGTCACTGCTCCACAGTTAGAAACTGCTATCAATAATAACATCAACGGCATTACCAGACTACTCTTTGATCTGGACCAATTAGACTATATTTCATCGGCCGGTCTGAGGATATTACTCACCGCTCAAAAAACAATGAATGGCCAGGGGACAATGGAACTGGTCCATGTGAATCATGCCGTAATGGATATTTTTGAAATCACGGGATTTACAGATATTCTGACCATTCGATAACCGAAGAGGGCATTTTTGATAATATCTGTTTCATCCGGCAATCAATCGGCCATGAAGACGATGATTCTTAAAAGCTCTTCAAAGCGTTCTGCTGGCGTTTGAAAATGTTATGCAAAAAAAGAAGCTGTCTCATCTGCAAAACAAGCAGGGGAGACAGCTTTTCCTGTTGTGGATTCATTGTTTTTTTTTTCGTTCATGATGTTTGTTCCGAAAATCTCGTACCTGGATTTTCCATGGCGTTTGACATAATAGAGCGTCTGATCAGCGTGGTTCAGTGCTGTTTCAAATTCCTCTCTGGAACCACCCTTAAATCCGGCAATTCCGATGGAACAGGAAATTTTCTTATCCTCCGGGATGACGATTGCCTTATGGAGCTTTTTCTGGATGCGTTCCACGAAACCATCCTTGATCTCCAGATAGATTCTTTCGGCAAAAGCAGCACCCTCCTCTGTTGTTTTATTATACAACAGAATAATAAACTCATCTCCGCCATAACGCACAGCAAAACCTTTGTTTTCCGTCATGCGTTTGAAAATTTCCGCAAGGGAAATCAAAACAAGGTCACCGATTTCGTGACCAAAGGTATCGTTATAGAATTTAAAATTATCCAGATCCAGATAAAGCATTACATTATTCTGACCGCTGCCATGATTGATAATCCAATCCGCCTGTCGGCTGAGTCCGTTCCGGTTGGAAATGCCGGTAAGATGATCGGTAACGGCAGACTGTTCCAGCTGACGGTTCATGCTTTCGATCATGATCCGGTTATCAATCCGGCGCATAGTCTCACAGAACTGACTAAAAGCAAATTTCAAAATCATCAGATCATTGCCGTTTAAGGGAACCCGTTCCCCAACCGTCCGGCGCTTTACCCGGACGTAAGCCAGAAAAATCGTTTCATAACCGGATTCCTCAAAAATGGGGATTCCGATCATGGTGGTAATCGGTTTTTCATCAAAAGGCGTCATAACGGACAGGAACTGATTAAAATTTTTATCGGAGCGATTTACCAGGAATGCCAGCTTATAAACCTGGAAAAATGAAAAGATATTATCAAACTCCTCATCTGACAACACAGAGGCTTCGCCGTTCCTCATGATCTTCCGTTTTCCGTCCATACGGCGCAGAATCATGATCTCATCAAGACTATAGCTGTTTTTGATGACGGCAGAGGTACTCTGATACAGCTCATTGAGATTCATATTTTCACGACTGAGGGTTTCCTGCAGAACCGTAAGAAAACGAATGTCTTTGTCCCGTTTTCTCAGTTTGATTTGCGTTCCGGCATGCT
Organism: uncultured Ruminococcus sp.; assembly: GCA_902772955.1. Lineage (GTDB taxonomy): Bacteria > Bacillota > Clostridia > Oscillospirales > Acutalibacteraceae > UBA1213. The sequence continues at coordinate 41,812 of CACYCV010000161.1, read as the reverse complement.
TGGCCATCTGCATCAGCTGGCCAACGGGAAGGGAGGCCTCTTCCGAAAAAATCGGTTCTGTCATCCTGACACCGTGCCTTGCATAATACTCCAGGCGCTGCTTTTTGCGAGGTAATCCTTCCTTTTCACAAAACCGGATACCTTCTGCCAGTACCTCATCTGACTTTTCTTTATTGCCTTGTTTCAGATACAGCGATGCCTGCTCGACGGTGTATAGAGGGACGGCAAAAAAGCGGGCACCCTTAGCGGTTTTCAGAATACCCTTGAGAACGTCAAATTCCTTCTGGCAAAGCACATCATTATTTTCATAATTATACAGCATTCCCTTTATAAGATGATACAGCAGCAGGTCTTCATCCCAGGAGTCTTCACTGGTCGTCTTTAACACCAAGACCATGTGTTCCACTATCAGCTCCATCTTGCTAAGATAGTAATAGCTGTTATAGTATTCCTTCAGATAATAACAGCCGGCTGCGATTAAGGCATAAAGCTTGATCGTGCTGCAGGCCGTAATGGAATGATATCCCATTTCCTTCAGCATTTTGATGATCAGTTCAATTGTAGTGACGGTACACTGATAATTTTCCGCCACAAAATAATTCATTGCCAGATTGTACAGGGAATTCATGACGTCATCCGGCGCTTCCAGCTCAGTCAGATTCAAAACACTCTGTCTCAGATCCTTATGGGCAGTTTCAAAATCCTCCAGAATGATACTGTTATAACCAAGGCCCGCTAACATGTGTGATTCTCTCAGCGGATTTGGCTTCCGCAGAACTGCAAGACGCTTGATATACATTTCCCGAACCAGACGATGGTATCCCGCACGGGAATATAAGACGATATTCTTCATATAGGCATGCAGCAGGAAATTATCATTTCCTAACTCGGTGCCAATCCGGATCCCTAAATCAAAATAATAGGGCTTTTTTGTTCCATCGGCAATCGCACGAATGGTTTCACTTTCATTTTCATAGGAAAAGACATAATAATAGGCAAGAAAATTCCGGAAACCAAAGGCGGACACCTTTTCGACAACTTTAGGATCCGGCCGGTAATTGAAATCATATTCAAAAAATTCTCTTCCAAAACTGCAATAGGTTGACCATAGGATAACTTCGGCCCGGCAGGCAAGATACTTATCCTCCAGTTCTTCAGCAATCTCCACGCATTTCTGGCAATATTTCTCAACTTCCTTGGTCTGAGAAGCAATCATTTTTGCTCTTGCACAAACATAATAAACCGAATACCTTAGCATGGGTTCCATTTCAGGCAAGCTTTTTACAGAAATCATTTTATCGCACAGTACAAGCGCGTGATTGACCTGTCTGAGATTCATATCGATCATCGCCGTGAGCGCCAAAAAACGCAGATACTGATCCTGTTTCAGACGAATCGTTTTTTCTTCAATCCGGTTCATAATATTGCCGACATAGTAGTTGGCATCCTGCAGGGAAAAGGTATAGATCATATTTCTCAGCCGCAGCAGATAATCCTCTGCACTGGACTTATCAAAAAGGAATTCGTCCTGAACGTCCATGGTACGTTCGCTGTTCATGCTGCCCCATTCCAGTTGAAGATTCTGGTCTGCTGCCGATTGAAGCAAATCGCTCCAGACACCTTTTTTGTAATCAGCCATCAGAAATTCATCATTATACATCAGAATTGCATGAATTCCCACCGACTGCTCGATAAAAGAACGAAAAAGCTGAATGGTACTGTAGGGCGCCAGATGGAACTTGCATAGAATCAGAATCAGATGATGCTCCTTGGAAATATATTGCAGGATAGAAATAATACTCTGCAGCATCCGGTAGCTTTCATACTGGATTTCAAAATACAGAACATCTTCTTTCCGGTGACAGGTCCTGCTGCGAATATAATCGGCCAGAGGCTCAACATGAAGGGAATAGACATGGCATTCCCTCAGAAAGTCCTCGACGGAAATACGATCCTTGTAATAGTCCTCATAGCACTGAGAGATCCACTGCAAAAAAGGGTCATAGGTCGGATGCATACTGTGCATCGCATATTCATGATAAAGAAAGACCTTATCGCCGGAATCCTGAACGCGGGCAAGAAGTTCTTCTTTGCTGATATCGAGGGTATTATAATGTTTAATAAAAATGACGTTGCGGTTTTGTTTCTCCACATAGGACTGAACAACGCTCTGAACGTATGATTTAAAGTCCATAATATCCCCCTTTGCAAGCAAATGGTATTTTTCATACTCACTACAATTATATCACAATATTATAAGAAATCAATAGAATTTTTGTAAAGATTTTAGTAAAAAAGGAAAAAATTAAAAAAGCTAAAATGGATATATTTAACCGCAAAGAGTATTTCCCGGGTCTCGTCTGTCAGTTCGGTCGGCGCTTCTGCCTTTGTCAGAGTTGTCCGGCAAGTCTGCGGTTTGTCGTTGCTTGTTGAAAGCAACGCTTTTAATAATAAAACAGCCGGCAAAGGGATTTTCCTCCTCCGAAGTTCAGTGTAAAATAATTCTGGGAAAAATGCCCGGTCAGAATGTAACCACCCCAGTCCTTCCGATCAAAAAAGAACCACCCCAAAGCGGCGCGTAAGCGTCGTGTGGGGTGGAAGTCGCGGCCAAAAAGTATAGACACGGCAAAATCGAGCGGAACGGAGTGGAGCGCTGCCGCGAATCGTCCTGCGGGGTCACCCGCCGGAGTGGAGCGCTGCCGCGAATTGTCCCGCGGGGTCACCCGCCGGAGTGGAGCGCTACCGCGAATTGTCCCGCGGGGTCACCCGCCGGAGTGGAGCGCTACCGCGAATTGTCCCGCGGGGTCACGCGCACTTCGCCGACTGTTTTACTGAATCTGTTGCTTTTCATTTTTCCGACATCAGACTGTCAGTTCCCTTTCAGAAGGATCACGGAGGATTCTGGGTGCCGGTGGATAGAACCGCTTCCTTTATTTCTTTTGTAAACTGTCCAACGACAGGAGCCGCTTTTGTGCCGTATTGCTCCAAAAGCCGTACAATAGCGGAGCCTACAATGACACCGTCCGCGATGGCTGCCATCTTTTTGGCCTGTTCCGGTGACGATATGCCAAACCCGATTGCACAGGGCAGATTCGTGTACTGGCGAATGGTCTTCATCATGGATTCCAGGTCTGTGTTGATTTCATTCCGTACACCTGTCACGCCAAGACTCGAAACCAGATAAATAAATCCTTCCGCATCCTTGGCAATCATCCCGATCCGGTTTTCTGAGGTCGGAGCAATCAGTGAGATCAGATCCACACCATATTGATGACAGTAGGGAAGAAACTCATCCTTCTCCTCATAAGGAATATCCGGCAGAATCACCCCGTCAATGCCGACCTCTGCACAGGTCTTCATAAACCTTTCTGAGCCATAGGAAAATACCACATTGGCATAGGTCATAAATACCAGAGGAATCGTAATGTTCTTTCGAAGGTGACGGACAAAATCAAAAATCAACTCCGTATGAATGCCGCCCTTCAAAGCACGAAGATTAGCCGCCTGTATGACGGGGCCTTCTGCGGTGGGATCCGAAAAAGGAATTCCCAATTCAATCAGATCGGCTCCGTTTTTTACGGCTTCACGGACAGCGGCTTCTGTTGTGGCCAGATCAGGATCCCCACAGGTGATGAAGGGGATAAAGGCTTTTCCGTTTTCAAATGCTTTTTGTATTTTACTCATAGATATCTTCTCCTCTGTAGCGGGCAATAGCGGCACAGTCCTTGTCACCTCTGCCCGAAACCGTAATCACAATCGTCTGATCCTTTTTCATAGTTGGTGCAAGCTGCATAGCGTAAGCAATGGCATGAGACGACTCAATCGCCGGAATGATTCCTTCCGTTTTAGAAAGATACTCAAAAGCATTCACCGCTTCATCATCTGTAATGGCCACATATTCTGCTCTGCCCGTATCGTATAAATAAGCGTGTTCCGGACCGACACCGGGATAATCCAAGCCTGCCGAGATGGAATACACCGGTGCAATCTGCCCATGGTCGTCCTGGCAGAAATAGGACTTCATTCCATGGAAAATACCGGGTTTTCCGGTATTAATCGTAGCGGCCGTTTCAAAGGTATCAATTCCTCTTCCGGCTGCTTCACAGCCGATCAGACGAACCTCCTTGTTCTCGATAAAGTGATAAAAGCTGCCAATTGCATTGGATCCGCCGCCCACACAGGCCATCACAACATCCGGCAGACGTCCCTCTTTTTCCAGCATCTGCTCCTTGATCTCCTTGGAGATGACAGCCTGGAAATCACGGACAATCGTAGGGAAGGGATGAGGACCCATGACAGAACCAAGACAATAATGGGTATCTGCAATCCGGTTGGTCCACTCCCGCATGGTTTCGCTGACCGCATCCTTGAGGGTTGCGGTTCCCGTTTTGACAGGAACTACCTCGGCACCCAGCAGCTTCATTTTATATACATTCAACGCCTGCCGCTTGGTATCCTCCTCGCCCATGAAAACCACACATTCCATTCCCATCAGGGCAGCTGCTGTAGCCGTTGCCACACCGTGTTGTCCGGCTCCTGTTTCGGCTATCAGTCTGGTTTTTCCCATTTTTTTAGCCAATAAGGCCTGTCCCAGTACATTGTTGATTTTGTGGGCGCCGGTATGGTTGAGATCCTCCCGCTTGAGATAAATCTTTGCCCCTCCCAGCTCTCCGGTCATTTTTTCCGCATAATAAAGCAGGGAGGGCCTTCCGGCATATTGATTGAACAAATCGGAAAGCTCTCGCTGAAAATCCGGATCGTTTTTATAGTGATGATAAGCGTCATCCAGTTCAATGACAGCATTCATCAACGTTTCCGGAATATACTGTCCGCCGTGTGCGCCGAATCTTCCTTTTGACATATTCTTATCCCTCTCTTATCATTTTTATAATTTCTTTTATTTTCAGTGGATCTTTCCATCCGTTGGTTTCTACACCGCTGCTGATATCCAGTGCAAAGGCATCCGTCTGCAAAGCAGCCAAGATATTGGAGGAATTCAGTCCCCCTGCCAGAAAAAACGGCTTATTCAGCTTTGGAATCACACTCCAGTCAAAAGTCTTGCCGGTTCCGCCGGGCATCCGAGGATCATAGGTGTCCAGCAAAAGATACTCTATTTCAGACATGCTGTCCATTCTTTCCAATTGATCACGGTCCCGGACATTCACCGCCTTCATAATGGGAGCATCCGTATGATGACGGAGATACCGGATCGTTTCCTCGTTTTCATCCCCATGAAGCTGAATCATATCAATGGTTCCTTCCCCGGCAAGCTGTAATATCTCATTCACATCCTGGTTCAGAAATACCCCAACTGCCTTAACGGAAGGGTGAAGCAACAGTTTCAGCTCTCTGGCCGTATCCGGTGTAATCGTTCGTTTCCGGTTGGGAGCAAAGACAAAGCCGATATAATCCGGTTTTGCTTCATTGACCATCAGAATGTCCTCCGCCCGTTTTAATCCGCAGATTTTAATCTTTTTCATACAACCTCCCTCAGCTGACGGAGCATCTTCTTTTTATCGTCAGCCTTCATGAGTGTTTCTCCGATCAAAACAGCGTCAGCACCGATTTCCCGCAGCAGCCGGATATCCTCCGGAGTCCTGATACCGCTTTCCGATACAAAAAGAACATTTTCCGGCACCAACTCTCTCAAATGGCGGCTGTTTTCCGGATTAACAGAGAAGTTTTTGAGGTTCCTGTTATTGACGCCAATCATTCTTGCCCCCGCACGAAGTGCCGCCGTGATTTCTTCCGCGTCATGTGTTTCCACTAACGCAGACAAACCAAGTGCATCGCAAAGCTCTATGTATTCCCGGAGCTGCTCTTCACTCAGAATGGAAACAATCAGCAGAACAGCGGATGCCCCAAGCAGCTTTGCTTCATAGATCATATAGGCATCGACCGTAAAATCTTTCCGCAGGCAGGGAACAAAAACCTCTGCTGCAATTTCTTTCAGGTAATCATTTTTCCCCAGAAACCATTTCGGCTCTGTCAGTACCGAAATGCAATCTGCTCCTGCCGCTTCATATTCTCTGGCAATCTGAAGATAGTGGAAATCTGCATCAATCAGTCCCTTGGAGGGAGAGGCTTTTTTGCACTCACAGATAAATGACAGGTCAGGCTTCTGCAGTGCTTTTTCAAAGGAAAAGTCACCCTTTGGCAAAGCAAGCGCCGTGCTTCTGATTTCATCCTCAGACAGCTTTGCTTTGGCGGCAGAACATCGTTCTTTTGCATGAGCAGCCAACTGATCCAGAATGGTCATGCTTCTACCTCCGGACGGTTACTCACTTCGATCAGCTTGTCCAATACCGCAAGAGCCTTTCCGGAATCAATCAAATCAGCCGCCAATGCAATACCCTCCTGCAATGTTTCCGCTTTTCCTCCGATCAGCAATGCAGCCCCGGCGTTCATCAGAACCGCATTGCGCTTATGGTCCTTCTGTCCTGAAAGAATATCGCGGGTAATCCTGGCATTCTCTTCCGGAGTACCGCCCCTTAAATCCTCCTTCCGGCAGCGCTCAAACCCAAAATCCTCCGGCTTGATCATATAGGATTTATACCATCCATCCTTGATTTCACAGATTTTGGTAGGAGCGCTCAGAGAAATTTCATCCAGCTTATCCATACCGTAAACCACCATGCCGCGCTGGACACCGAGACTGACCAGTACTCTTGCAAGGGGCTCTACCAAATACTCATCATATACGCCCAAAAGCTGCATGGAAGGGGATGCAGGATTGGTCAGAGGTCCCAGAATATTGAAAACCGTACGGAATCCCAATTCTTTGCGAATCGCTCCCACATATTTCATGGAGGAATGATAGAGTTGGGCAAAGAAGAAGCACATCCCGACTTCCTTCAACAGCTCCACGCATTTCTGGGGATGCTGCTGGATATTGACTCCCAGCGCCTCCAGACAATCTGCTGTGCCGCTGCTGGAGGAAGCTGCACGGTTGCCGTGTTTGGCAACCTTCATACCGCCGGCCGCCGCAACAAGGGCAGATGTTGTGGAAATATTGAAGCTGTGGGCGTTATCTCCGCCTGTGCCGACAATTTCAAATACATCCATACCGGTTTCCACCTTTGTGGCATGGTCCCGCATGGCGGCAGCACACCCGGCTATTTCATCGGTAGTCTCTGCCTTGGCACTTTTGGTAGAAAGTGCCGCGAGAAAGGCGGCATTCTGAGTGGAGGTAGTCTTTCCGTCCATTATTTCATTCATGACATCATAGGCTTCCTGATAGGTCAGATCCTCCTTGCTGACAATTTTGACAATGGCTTCTTTGATCATTTCTGAACATTCCTTTCTGTGATTGAGTATTGACTCCGTTCCGGTCATCTTTCATCTGACTGATACCCGGAAACAGCATTTGAATGATTAACCTTCGTTAATAAAGCGCAGCAGCATTTCTTTTCCGTTGGGAGTCAGAATGGATTCCGGGTGAAACTGAATACCGAAAACAGGAAAGGTTTTATGCTGTATCGCCATAATCTCACCGTCATCGGTTACTGCTGTGATTTTCAGACAATCCGGCAGGGTAGAGGCATCCGCTGCCAGCGAGTGGTAACGGGCAACAGGTGCTTTTTCCGGACAGTCCATAAAGAGAGGACAGGTCGTGTCAAAGGAAACAAGACTTTGCTTTCCGTGCATCAGCTGTCCGGCATAGGTAATCTTCATTCCGAAGGCAGCGCAGATAGCCTGATGTCCCAGACACACACCCAGCATCGGAATTTCATTGGCCAATTCCTTTACGGCATCAATGATGATTCCCGCATCCTCCGGCCGTCCCGGTCCCGGAGAAAGAATGATTCTCTCGGGATGCAGTGAGCGGATTTCCGAAACGGTCATTTCATCATTGCGAATCACTCTGATATCCGGATTGATCTCTCCGACGTACTGATACAGATTATAGGAAAAGCTATCATAATTATCAATTAACAGAATCATACATCTGCCTCCTGTGCTATTTCCAGGGCTTTCAGGGAGGAACGTGCCTTATTCAGACATTCCTCAAACTCCTTTTCCGGATCGGAATCCGCTACTATGCCGGCTCCGCTTCGGACAAACACCTTACCGTTTTTCTTATAAGCGATGCGGATAGCGATGCAGGTATCCATATTGCCCGTAAAGTCAATATAGCCAATGGCACCGCCGTAAATCCCGCGCTTGTTGTTTTCCAGTTCCCCTATCAGCTGACAGGCTCTCAGCTTTGGCGCACCGGAAAGCGTTCCTGCAGGGAGCACTGCTTCAATCGCATCCAGCGCGTCCTTGTCCTCCCGGATTTCCCCCCGTACAGTCGAACCGATATGCATTACATGAGAATACCGTTCCACCGAACGGAGCTTCTCCGGCACAACGGTTCCGAACCGACTGATTTTTCCAAGGTCATTTCGCCCCAGATCAACCAGCATGTTGTGCTCTGCCAGCTCTTTTTCATCCTGCAGTAATTCCCGCTCCAGCTCCAGATCCTCCTGCTCGGTTTTTCCACGGGGACGGGTACCTGCCAGCGGGAAGGTGTGAAGAATTCCATTTTCCAGCTTAACAAGGGTTTCGGGAGAGGCTCCGGCTACTTCCACGTCCGTTCCCGAGAAATAGAACATATACGGCGAAGGGTTGATGGTGCGCAGAACCCGATAGGTGTGCAGCAGACTGCCCTCAAAAGGTGCCGATAACCGGTTGGACAGCACAATCTGAAAAATATCTCCCTCTCGGATATGCTCCTTGGCTTTTGCGACCATGGCACAATACTCTTCCTTCCGGAACAGGGGTGTTACCTCACCCACAAGACGCCCCGGTTTTTCCTCTTTTTTCTCTCCGGTTTTCAACAGTCTGATCAGTTGATGAAGCTCTTCAGAAGCCTTGCGGTAATGCTCCTCCGCATCGCCTTTCAGCTTCATATTGACCATCAGGACTATCTTCTGTCTGACATGGTCAAAGGCAATGACTTTATCAAACAGCATCAGGTCTACATCCTTGAAGCGCTCGCTGTCCTCCACCTGACAGCGGACACAGGGTTCACTGTAGCCAAGATAATCATAGGCAAAATAGCCTACCAGGCCTCCGGTAAAAGGAGGAAGGGATTCCAGTCGGGGACTTTTGTAATCCGACAGAATTCTTCTCAGATGCTCCGTGGGATTTTCAACCTGCAGCTCCTTGTCTCCCATTTTCATCCGGCCGTTGATACAGGTAATTTCCATTTTCGGATCGTAACCCAGGAAGGTATAGCGTCCCCATCGTTCATTGGCCTGCGCAGATTCCAGCAGATAGCAATGGGTGGATGCCTTTTTTAGTATCCGTATCGTTTCAATAGGAGTTGTAAAATCCGACAGGATCTCACAGCTCAGGGGAAGGACATCATACTGCCCGGATGCTGCAATTGTCTTTACAGTTTCTAACGACGGGGAAATCTTCATACGAAACGCCTCCTAAAAATAAAAAATCCTTAACAGAATCCAGAATTCTGCTAAGGACGAATCAACAAATTCGCGGTGCCACCTTACATTCACGGAAAACCCGTGCCCTCTGCGAGATACCAACATATCCCCGGCAGGTAACGTCTGCCTGCAACGTCACAGCATACTGAGGGAAGAATCCCCTTTGGCTGCGCCCTCAGCGGTCCATTTGACATAGTGTTTCTTACCTGACTCTCAGCACCACAGGCTCTCTGTAAAGGCATCCATGCCGTTATCTCCGCATCATCGGTTTATATATCCGATTTTCAATGATTATAGCATGACAGATTATGCTTGTCAATACTTATTTCTTTAAAGTTCCTTTGAAAAAACCGCCCAAAAAACTTGAAACGTGTCGCTATTTGTAGTATAATCTATCATTAGTGAAAAGAGGAAGGAAGAAGAAACGGTGAAAAAACAGAAAAATCTCGGCTTAGGAACTCATAAAACCATTAATCGCTTTGTGGAAGCTAAGCTACAACTGTTGGATCAGTCAGAACCGGATTTTTCATCTCTGTTTGAATTAATGTTCAGTGAATCAGAAAACCGGATGTATGAAAAAAGCGAAGGCTACCGGATGCAGATTACCACCTATGGAGAAGCCAAGGAGGAAATCTATTTACTGGCAGCCACACTGAAACAGCGGCTTGACCTGCCGGATAATGCGGTCGTCGGTCTGAGTATGGAGAATTCCCTTTTGTGGATTGAGTTATTTTGGGCTATTCTCCTTTGCGGCTGGTGTCCGCTGCTGATGAACCTTCGTCTGAGTGATGACGTATTGGAGCAAGCTCTGAAGGATAGTCATGCTTGTGCCGTTTTGTCCGATCAAAGGAGCTATTCTTTTCCTACTATTGACACTAAGGAGCTTGTCAAAACAGAACCCCCATGGAAGCCCCGGAAATTCGGAGAAGAAATCCTGGTGATGTCCTCCGGTACCTCCGATCATATCAAAATCTGTGCCTATTCCGCCAAGGAGTTCCGGTGTCAGATTCATGACAGCTATCACCTTATCCAAAAATGCTCTTTGTTCAAGCGTCATTATGACGGATATCTGAAGTTGCTGACTTTTTTGCCATTCTATCATGTATTCGGTCTGATTGCCATGTACATCTGGTTTGCATTTTTCTCAAGAACCTTTGTGCATCTCAATGATATGACCCCACAGACCATTGTCAATACGATTAAACGACATAAAGTAACGCATATCTTTGCTGTCCCTCTGTTCTGGGAAACGGTTTATGACCAGGCAATCAAAACCATCAGGGGAAGGGGACAAAAAACTTATCGGAAATTTCAAAAGGGAATGAAACTCTCGCGGAAGCTATCCGGCATGACCGCATTGAGTCACCTGTTTTCACGGACTGCCTTCAAGGAGGTCAGAGAGAATCTTTTCGGTGAAAGTATCTGTATCCTGATTACCGGCGGCAGCGCCATTCGTCCGGAAGTCATGGAGTTTTTTAATGCTATCGGCTACCGGTTGGCTGACGGCTACGGCATGACAGAAATCGGCATTACCTCCGTGGAGCTTTCCAACCGGCCCAAAATTCTGAATGCCTGCTTTGTCGGGAAACCAATGACCTATGCCGAATATTCTATCAATGATGACGGTGAATTGTTGGTGAGGGGAAAGGTTGTCGCCCGCTATATCATTGAAAACGGCCAAAAAACCATGACCGATCCTGAAAAATGGTTTAATACCCATGATCTCGCAGAATGCGTCAGGGGGGAATACCGTATTCTTGGCCGGACAGATGATCTGATTGTCTCCTCCAACGGAGAAAATCTCAATCCCAATTTGTACGAGCCTCAGCTTAGTATCGAAGGAACAAACGGCGTCTGCATCATCCCCAGCAAGGATACCCCTGTGCTGTTGGTATCGGTCAATCGTTATTGCGAGGGAAGCCAGCTGGAACAGCTGGATAGCCGATTAAAGGATAAGCTGACAGAGCTTCATCTGACAGGTCAGTTGGGCAGGATTGTTTATATCTCAGATAAGCTGATGCTGGGAGATGAATTTAAGCTCAACCGCAAGCGCCTGCGTGAGGATTATGCGGCGGGCAAGCTGCGTCAGGTAACGCCCGATTCCGCTGCCGACAGGGAGGAAGAGGACGAGCTGATGCGAACCCTCCGGCAAATGATGGCGGCAGTGCTGGAAAAGGATCTCAGTGAAATATCACCGGAAACGGACTTTTTTCTGGATCTGGGAGGCACCAGTCTGGATTATATGGCACTTACCGCCAGACTTCAGGAGGACTATGGCGTTTCCTTTCTCCGGCAGGATGATCAGACGCTGCGCACCGCCGAGGAATTCTATCAATACATGAAGGAAAATTCAAAATCATGTTGATTCAGCTTTGGAATGCCTTTGTCAAGATAACCGGTTACCCTGTTCAGAAGGCGGTTTTTCGTACAAAGGTCTATTATGAAGACAAAAAAATTCAGAGTCGTCACATCAATGGGCCGGCCATTCTGATATCAAACCACACATCTGTGTGGGATTATGCTGTTTTTTTATTTGTTTTTTTCTTCCGGACTCTGAGAACACAAATGGCAGAGGTGCTTTTCCGAAAAAAGCTGTTAGGTCTTTTTCTCAGAATGATGGGAGGAATCCGGGTGGACCGGGACAGTATGCAGTTCGGATTTATGGGAAAATCACAGTCCGTACTTGAAAAGCACGGCGTCGTTCAGATTTTTCCGGAGGGACGTCTTCCCAAAAATGGAGAAGAAAGGCCCCTTCCGTTCAAACCGGGAACGGCCTATCTGAGTCTGATGAACAATATACCGATCATTCCGGTTTATACCAACGGCGCCTATTTCTGTAAAAAACGAGCAAGGGTTATCATTGGTACGCCAGTGTATGCAAGAGACTATGTAGACGATTCCCTGACAGAAAAAGAAAATCTCGAAAAAATCTCTGCTGCCCTGCGGGAAAAAATCATCCGATTGGAGCGTCAGTTACATGAACAAACCTCAAAAGGCTAAATTATTTTCTCTCAGATGCTTTCTGATGGATTTTGTCCGCATTACCGGATGGTTCCCTGGTTTTATCTGGCTCCGACCTAAAATACGCTTTATTTCCAGGGAAGCCCGCAAAAAAATCCGGGGCGGTACTCTTCTGATAGCCAATCATACCAGCTTTTTTGATCCCCTGCACACCATGTATTCCGTCTGGTACCGTCGGCAATATTTTGTCTGCCATCATACGCTGATGGAATCCCGGGCAGCCCCTCTTTTTCGTGCAGCCGGCTGTATGATCCCCATTCATGCCGATAATGTCAGCATCGACTCCTTCCGCACTATTACTGACACCCTGAAAGAGGGAAAAATGGTAACGATTTTTCCGGAGGGACATATCTACCGGGACGAAATGAGTCAGTTCAAATCCGGTATGATTCTGATGTCTATCCAGAGCAGGTGTCCAATTGTGCCGATGTATATCAAGCCCCGGAAGCATTGGTATTCCCGTTTGAAAGCGGTAATCGGAGAACCGGTGGATATTGTCGCCGCCAGTGGGGGAAGACCGTCATTTGCCAAAATACAAGCCATTACGAAGGAGCTTCAGGAAAAGGAAACCATACTTGAAGAATATGCCAAAAAACTTTAAACAGGAGGACTATTCAAATGATAGCAGATACCTTGGAACTTTACCGTCGTTTTACCGGCGAGGAAACCTTTCAAAAAATCATTCATTATCCGTCTTTGACGGATATGTGGGAGGCAAGGTCCAAAGAGTACAGTGACAGAATTGCCATCGAAGATCTGGACAAGCAATATTCTTATCAAACCCTGTCACAGGACGTTGCCTGCTTCAGAACCGTTCTGAAAGAACAGGGAGTGGAAAAAACACGCATTGCCTTGTGCATGCCCAATTGCTATGATCTGGTCAAAGCGTTTCTTGCCACGGTAACACTGGGATGTACTGCCGTGATTCTGCCGCCTCATTTGCAGGAGAAAGAATTATTCGGGCTGAGTCAGATGCTGAGATTTTCCATGCTGATTACAGATCATGCCGAAAAAGGAAATCTGCTGCAAAAGATGAATCCCGCTTTTCCGGTTATTCTCCCGGAAACAACCGCATCGGAAGCAACCCCGTCGGTACCGTGTGAGGGAAAGGACGAGTGCGTCATCATGATGACAGGCGGGACAACAGGACGTCCCAAAGGTGCCCTTCTTTCCCATACGGCAGTTATGCAGGGTTCGATCAATAGCTGTCTCGGCCTTCCGAAATCCTTTGGTCAGCGATATCTTCTGGTTCTGCCCCTGTTTCATGTGTTTGGTCTGATCCGCAATCTGATGGCGTCACTTTACACCGGGAGCACGTTAAAGATTTGCCGCGATAACAAGGATATGTTCCGTGATGCCGCCGTCTTTCAGCCGACTATCATGATCATGGTGCCTGCACTGGCAGAAATGACACTGGCACTTTCCAAAAAGTTTGGCAAAATGATGTTAGGCAACAGCTTGCATACCATTATTTGCGGAGCAGCCAGTGTACCGCCTTATTTGACAAAAGAATATCAGCAATATGGTATCGACCTGTATCCTGGTTATGGCCTGACGGAATCGGCTAACCTGGTTTCCGGCAATCCGGAATTCCTGAATAAACCGGATTCTGTCGGACTGATCTATCCGGAAATGGAATACCGCATTGTAGACGGAGAACTGTGGCTGAAAGGTAAGAACATGATGGATGGTTATGTAGGCACAGATGAAACGGATGCCTATGAAGACGGCTGGTTCAAAACCGGCGATCTGGTGCGTATGGACGAAGAGGGTTTTCTCTATATCACCGGCAGAATCAAGGAAGTAATTGTTCTCCCCAGCGGCGAAAATATTTCTCCGGCAGAGCTGGAAGCCAAATTCAACGCCCTGCCCATTATCCAGGATACCCAGGTCTTTGAGGATCAGGATGAAAAGGGCAATCGCTTTCTTGCCCTGGAAATTGTTCTGCGGGCATCAGAGGCTGCCAAACTGGGAACCGTGGATGTTAATGCCTATGTTCTCCAGGAATGCCAGAAAATCAATGCCGGTCTTCCGTCCTTTCAACAGGTCAGCAGGATGGTAATCCGTGAGAAGGATTTTGAAAGAACACCAAGTCTAAAGATTGTGAGATACAAAAATGTCAATGAGTAAAAAAGAAATACTGGAACGCTTAAAAGGAATTCTCTATTCTATGGATGAGCGCAGCGGTGACATCATCGAAACGATTGATGAACAAACCAACCTGCAATATGACCTGGGACTGACCTCAGTCAATATGCTTTATCTGATTATTGCCACAGAAGAGGAATTTCAGATCCGCTTCTCCGGCGTTTCCATGAACGAATTCCAGACCGTCGGAGATGTTATCAGCTATATCGAGGGCGCATTGTCATGAAATGGGAGCCAAAAGAATGTCATCCCGGTGATATGATCCGGGTTCGCCTGGGAGCGCTCTATCATTACGGGATTTTTGTCAGTGAAAATGAGATCATCCAGTTCGGACTGCCTCCTACTGCGGAAAACCGGGCAGCCGAAGGAGAAGTCGTTGTTCTTGCCACCAATATTGACGTTTTTTCCTGCGGCTGTATCATAGAAACTGCCTGCCTCGAACGAGGCGAGCTGAAGAAGCGCTTTCCTCCTGAGGAAACGATCCGGAAAGCCCGCTCCCGTCTGGGAGAGGGAGGTTATGATCTGATCCATCATAACTGTGAGCATTTTGTCAATGAATGTATCTTCGGCATCTCTCGCTGCAGTCAGGAAGAGGAGGTCCGAAAACGATGGGCGAATCAACGGATCTGCGATGTCTATCTGTCGGCTGTCACTGATGCACATGCGATACCGGATACACTTCCGGAAAAGCTCCTGCGGGAGATTCAGGCCTTCCGTCAGGAGGAAGAACGGCGCAGGGTAATCACCTGCTGGAGGCTTATGTCGATTGCAGCGGAACGTTCCTTTCACACGGATTTGTCAAAAGCCGGACTGAAACGAAAGCTCAGCGGAAAATGGGTCTGCAGCAGCTTCCATTTTTCCATGAGCAGTACCGGATCCGTTGCCGCTGTTGCCGTATCCAATGAGGCTGTCATTCTCAGAACAGATACTCCGGACGGCGATGTGGTCAAGACACTGAGAGAGCCGGAAATCCCCGTTTCCATCAGCGGAAAAAATGCAGCAGCAGCCAGATACTTCTGGGTGGAAAATGACTTTGCTGCATTGCTTGGCAAAAAGCGTTTTATGTAGGAGGGTGAAGATATGTCTGTCTGGGGAATCATTCTTCTGATTGCCGCCGCCTGCTTGCTGGTGTTTATCATCGCTCCCACCCTGGTGGTTTTTGTTTTGGTTTTCAGAAGAAAAAAATCGGTACCTTTTGAGCAGTATAATCGGAAGCGTTTTCGCAATCACTATTATATTCCATATCTGGACAGAATCGCCTCAGCCCGCAGCAGTATCCTTTCACAAGAGCATCATCCGGTCAGCACTGTTTCCTATGATGGATTAAAGCTTTACGGCGAATACTATGACGGCGGTTATCCCCGTACGGCAATTATCTTTCATGGCCTTGGGGCAGAAATGTACACCAACTGTTCCGGACAGGCTGATTTCTTCCGTAGGAACGGCTTTAATGTTTTGTTAATCTGCCACCGTTCTCACGGTCAGAGTGAGGGACACTGGACCACCATCGGACTGCGTGAAAAAAAAGATGTGTTTTCCTGGATCCAATGGTCACAGAAGCAGGGGGCAACGCAGATACTGCTTTACGGCTTGTCCATGGGTGCCTCGGCCATTGCCTATGCCTCTGATACGTTGGATCCGGACATTGTACGTGGCATTGTGCTGGACAGCTGCTACTATTCTGTCCATGAACAGATGCGAAGCGACGCCATTAAGCGTCACATACCGAAGATTCTCCTTCTGACAGAACGTCTGATGGCCGGAATCTTCTTTCATGTTGATATCAAAACCCCCACTACAGCAGCACTTTCTCATGCAAAGTGCCCGGTATTGGTGGTACAGGGAACCAACGATCTGACCGTTGATCCACACTGGGGACAGGTTATCTATGATGCCTGTGCCTCTCCAAAAGAATTTCTCCTGATGGAAAACGGACACCATACTCTCAGTTTCCTGGAGGATCGACAGCGGGCAGAACAGGTTCTCTTGTCATTTGTCAGACATTACTTCCCTGATTTTTCAAAGGAGTGAAAAACCATGAAGAAATTCATCATCATTGCAGACGGCACCTCTGATCTCAGCGAAGAGATGCAGCAGGAATTCGACATCAAGACGGTTGTCGGCCACATTCATCTGCCGGATAATACGGATATCAGGCAGTTTCTGAGCTGGAAAACCTATGACCGGGAAGATTTTTACAATAAGCTGAAAAAGAATCCCAACGGCTATTCCACTTCACCGCCAAACCCTGAATTGTTTGCAGAAGCCTTCAGAGAATATCTCAAGCAGGGCTATGGCATTCTTGTTATCACCATGTCCTCAACCATGAGCGGAAGCTACAGTTTTGCCGCAAAGGGTATCGAGCAGGTCAAGGAAGAATACCCCCATGCGGATATCCGTCTCATTGACTCCCTGCGCTTCGGACCAGGCTTTGGACTGATTGCTGTCCGTGCATCTTTGCTTCGCAGCCAAGGAAAAACGCTGGAAGAGACTGCCGCCTGGATTGAAGAAAACAAATGTCGTTATCATCAGGCGGGCTGGTTGGACGATCTTTCCTTTGTTGCCAAAAAGGGTAGAATCAATCATGCCGCGGCCCTGATGGGAACACTGATCGGCGTCAAGCCCATCGGAGAATTCGACTATAACGGAATGACAACTGTCCTAGGCAAGGCAAAGGGAGCTAAAAAAGCCTACAGCGTTCTTTTGAAGTATATCGCCGCTACCATTGAGCATCCGGAAACTCAGATGATTTTTATCGCCCAGTCCAACCGGCTCCCGCAGGCTGAGCAGTATAAAAAAATGATCGAAGAAACCATTCATCCCAAGGAAATCCGAATTGTAGATGTCTTTCCTGGTTCCGGCATTAATATCGGACCTGGTCTGATGGCGGCCTATTATATGGGAAAATCCATTTCGAAGGATCTGCAGGAAGAGAAGGAACTTTTCACGAAATTACTGAATGCATCGGAGTGATCACCACCGTGACGAGCGAAAAAAGAATTGACGGCTTACAGTTTGAAAAAATGCTGAAAAACGGACTGGCAAGACTCCGACAATTGGAACGGGAAATAAACCGCCTGAATGTTTTTCCTGTTTCAGACGGAGATACCGGAACCAATATGCGTCTGACATTGGAAAGCGGCATCCGATATGCCGGCTCAGATAATCATCTCGGCGCTTATATGGAACGCTTCAGCAAAGGGATGCTGCTGGGTGCCAGAGGGAATTCCGGCGTGATCCTGTCTCAGTTTTTCAAGGGCTTTAGTCTTGTGCTTCGGGATTGTCAGTCCATCGGAACGGTAGAATACAGTCAAGGTCTGGTCAAGGGCTATCAGGTCGCCTATAAGGCGGTTGTCAACCCCACAGAAGGAACCATTCTCACCGTCACCCGGGAGGGGATCGAAACCATCAGGGATTCCGTTACACCTGAATTGAGTTTAGAGGATTTTCTTTCCCGCTATCTTTCCACGATGAATAATCTCCTTGATAAAACGCCGGAACTGCTTCCTGTACTCAAAGAGGCCGGCGTGGTTGACAGCGGTGCCCTTGGATTTATTACGATTACCGAGGGAATTCTCTCTTATCTCAGGGGAGAGATCATCAGTGACACTGCTCCTGAAGAAAGCACTGCTTCCACCGGAGCCGGATTTGATCTGTTTGATGAAAACAGCAGCTTTCAGGACGGCTACTGTATGGAGTATATTCTGCAGCTGCTGAAGGCACCCTGCTACCGGCAGGATTTCGTGCTGGAGGAATATATAGAAGCCTTGAAGGAATGCGGCAATTCTTTGGTCGTGGTTCAGGACGAAAAACGGATCAAGGTACATATTCATACCCTGTCCCCAGCGAAGGTAATTCTGCTTAGCCAGCGTTACGGCGAGTTTCTGACCTTTAAGCTGGAAAATATGCAGGTTCAGCACAACGAACATGAAAAGCTGCTTTCCTCTCAGAAGCCCAGGAAAATTCACAAGCTGCTGGCTACCGTTGCGGTTGCCAACGGAGAAGGAATGAAACGGATATTTTCCGATCTGGGATGTGACGTTGTCATTGACGGCGGTTCCACCATGAATACCTCATCCCAGGAGTTTCTGGATGCCTTTGCCGGCCTGGACGCAGATGCTATCGTCGTTCTTCCCAACCATCCGAATGTGATTCTTGCCGCGCAGCAAGCTATCAAACTGTACGATAAAAAAATAGTCACCGTGCTTCCCTCCAAAAGCATCGCAGAAGGTTATTTCGCCATGGCAATGGATGTCAGCAATAGTACCGACATTGATTTTCGCATCAGTGAAATGACCGGCGGCATGGAAAACACCGTTACACTTTGTGAAACAACTGCCTTCCGGGATTATACCGAGGGATCTGTCAGCTGCCGGAAGGGAGACGAGATCCTGCTGCTGGATCATCATCTTGTTTGTGTCAGCAATCAATGGCTTACGCCGATTATGCAGGGTCTTCAGGAAGTGGAGGATATGGAGGATAAGGAAACCTGCGTGGTTTTCCGCGGAGAAGGTGTTCCGGAGGAACACGAGGAAATCCTGCTGCGGGCGCTGGGTGAAGCCTATCCCACTCTGGATGTTGAATTTGTCAACGGGGGACAGAGTGTCTATCACTGGATTCTTGGACTTGTATAACCCCATCGTTAATAGAAAAGCGAGGAAAACGGATGAATATCTGGATTGGAATTCTGATAGGAATTGCTGTATTTTTTCTGGTTATTGCTCCTTTGATCATTGTCCCGGCCGTTCTGTACCTGATATTGCTGGTACGTACCCGAAAGGGAAAATGGGCCAGAAAATGCAGCGTCCCAAAGGATAAAGAAATCACAGAAATGTATTATACAGGCCTGGAATGGGCAGAGAAGTACGTCAGGCGTCGTTGTCCTGTCGATCTCTACAGCGGCAAGTATCATTTGTTCGGTGAGTATTTTGATTTTAACTCAGACAAAGCTGTAATCATTATCTCCGGCAGAACGGAGTCTATGTTATACTCCTATTATTTTGCCGAAGCCTACCGCAGGGCGGACTATAATGTTCTGGTAATAGACTGCCGTTCTCATGGAAAATCCGATGGCGTAGTCAACTCCCTTGGCTATCGGGAATACCAGGATGTGCTCTGCTGGTGCCGCATGCTGCATGATGAGATGAATAATCAACTGGTATTTCTTCACGGAATCTGCATCGGCGCTTCTCATGCGCTGTTTGCCCTGACCTCCGGAGACTGTCCCGATTATGTGCAGGGAATGACAAGCGAGGGAATGTTTACCCGGTTCTATGATATGCTGTATTATCGCATCAAGGCCTTTCATCAGCCGGTCTATCCGGCCTTATGGGAGCTTCGGGGCTATATACGATTGTTTTCAGGCTATGATATCAAAAAAGACGGACCGATTTTCCGGATCAGAAACCTGCGAAAGCCTATTCTGATGCTGCAAAGCAAAGAAGACATTTTTTCACTTCCTGAAAAGGCCAAGGTCTTGTATGAGCAGTGCCCTGCTCCTAAACGACTGGTGTATTTTGAAAAAGGGGCACATTCTCATATAAAAATACATGCTTCGGAAAAATATGATCAGGTAATAGTTGATTTTTTAGGAGAATTATGTCATAATAAGACAGTAACCGATGGTATTCTCGGCGAATGATTTTGTGTTTGCAGGAAACTGCAGGAAAGGAGTATTCTATGATTTGTCAGAAATGCGGAACACCCGTTGATGGGCAGTTTTTTTGCCCGAGGTGTGGAACACCCGTTGCCGGAGCAGCACCCTATCAAACTCAGCCCAATTCTTCTATGGGCACACAATCACAGGGAAATCACGTTCAGGTATTGGTATTTGGTATTGTATCTGTGGCTGTTGGCTGTTGCTTGGCTATTTTCGGTCTGATTTTTTCCATTATTGGCATCGTTAAGGCCAATAACTATGTTTCGACCTATGGTGATATCTCAAAGCAGGTCCGGATTGGCAAGAAGCTTGCTATTGCCGGTATCTTTGCAAGTATCGGCATGACAATCCTTTATACCTTCCTAATTATCATGGCCATTCAGCACCCTGACGCACTGAAAACCTCCGTTGCTATGAGCAAGCTTGGTAAACTGTAATGACGAAAGCACCGATCGATGTCGGTGCTTTTTTTGTATAAATGTTGTTCAGACAGCCCAAAATAGAAAGGAAGAGTCTTATGAAAAAGCCGGTGACACCTAAACGACGGCGAATCAGGAAGGTGTGCATTATTCTGATCGTTTCCACTCTTTCTTATGTGGTGGTATCCATGGCGGGATCCGTTATCATTTTTCAGATCATCTTTTCCCGCTCCGGTTCCATTGCCCCTTATGAGCTGACCTACGATGACATTGATCAGGATCGGTATCCCCGTGAAGAGCTTTGGTTTCCATCAGGAAATCAACAGCTTTTTGGATGCTTGTACCAGCCGAAAGAGAAATCAAGCGGAATTATTCTGTTGGCAAACGGAATGAACTGTTGTATTGACCGCCATTTGCCGGAAATACTTTGGTTTGTAGACAACGGTTTTTCCGTATTCACCTTTGAATACACAGGGGTAGGACACAGTCAGGGAAACGGAACCGTGGGAATTGCCCAGGCACGGCTGGATGTCAGGTCTGCCATAGCGTATATCCGGAGCAGATCAGACCTCTGTTGGCTTCCGCTTCTGCTCTACGGCCATTCTCTTGGCGGATATGCGGTGGGAACAGCTCTGCAGGATGATGACAGCATCCGGGCAGCGGTTTGCGTTGCCGGCTTCAATGAACCCAACGAAAATATGCTGCATCATGCCAGACGCTATGTGGGTTTTCTGGCCGATTTGCAATACCCCTTTATGTGCCTGCAAAATTATTTCCTCTTCGGAAATGATTCCAACGAAACTGTCATAGCTGCCGTTAATTCCGTCAGGACACCTGTTCTGATCATTGGCGGAAACACTGACGACATCGTCACGGAGGATATCAGTATCCTGCACAAAAAGGATGAAATCACCAACCCAAATGCGGTTACTCTACTGATTGAAGCTCCCTATCGGGGCGGGCATAATACTCTCTGGCTCCGGGAGGATGCTGCCCGTTATCTTGCCAAAACCGATAACCCCACGGACAAACATCAGGCAAATATTCTTGATGAAAATTATATGAACCAGGTGCTTTCATTTTATCGACATGCCATTGCATGAATTCCATCATTATCTTTTGTTAGTCCCGCTGTCTACAGCAAAGGACCTGTGCTTGAGAAACACAGGTCCTTTGTTTAGTGTCGGAATATTTCCCTGTAGATACGAAACGAATCCTTCATCAATCGAAAATGAGAAGAGCTGTTTTTTTCAAAATACACGGTATGAACCGGGAGCTCGAGGATTTTTCGCTTTTGTCTGGCAAATAAAAGCAACACATTGATTTCATATTCATAGCGATCTCCCCGAATAGCCATCAGCGTCTTCACCAGCGAATCCGAGAAAGCTCTCAATCCTGACTGGGTATCGTGAATATGGCAGTGGGTACGCATCCGAAAAATCACCCGGGTCATCATATTTCCAAACAGACTGCGGAAGGGGGTGGAAATATCCATTTTTCGACTGCCGACAACAAGTACATTCCGGCAGGCAACCGCCTGATTCGTCACAGTGATGATATCTTTTACCAGGTGCTGTCCGTCAGCATCACAGGTCACCACCACATAGGGAGGGAGAAAGTGCTTTCTGATATAGCCAAGACCAGTTTTGATTGCTGCTCCCTTGCCGCGGTTGGAACAATGTGACAAAATAGTGGCATATTGGGAAGCGTTTTGAAAAACAGCGGCATAGCTTGGACTGCTTCCGTCATTGACCACAACCACAGAAAAGCCTTTCTCTGAAAGCTGCTTTGTCAGTGAAATCAACTTTTTATCCGGACAATACGCAGGGACAAGTGCAATCCGAAGGCATTGATTCACGGTATTCACCTCGATTGTTGCTGATGATACTTCTATTATATCATATTCTGATCATTGTTCTTACACAATTCGTGTACACCCTTACAGAATCCGGACCAATGAGAAAAAGAATTGCGTCAGATACGCAGTGGACATCGTCCCGCTGACAATAAAAATTGTAATATCCTCTTCGGGATCAAGGTAGTCAGCCGCAACATAACTGCCAATCTCACCAAAATGGCCGATACCTCCTCCGAAATCCGTACGAATGCCATAGCCGTAGCCCTCACCGTTGCTATAGTCTGTAATCATTTCTTCATAGTCTTCCTGAGAAATCACCTTTCCGCTGCTGAGTCCCTTCAACCATAGATTCATATCTTCCGCATTAGAAATGATATCACCGGCGCCTTTAGTAATAGCCGGCTGACGATTTACCTTTTTAAAATCAATTCCCTGAAGCCACGACGGGGAAGATCCAAGCTCATCAATGGATCCGGTGTGAACCATACCCAGGGGTGTCAAAATATTTTCCCGGAGATAATCGATATATCGCTGACCGGTTATCTGCTCAATAATATCTGCCAGCAAAAAATAATTGGCGTTAGAGTAGAAGAAGCCGGTATCCGGTTCTGAGTGGACTTCCTTGCTGAAAATATCCTCTTTAACGATGGAAGTATTTTTTTCATAGGTATTATTTTCGGAGGTTAGCTCAAAAATTGCCTCTGAAAAATCCACATCTGATGCCCTCATCATCAGAAGATGACGGATTGTGATTTTCTTTCCTGGCTCATACTCCGGAAAATAACGAGCAATGGGTTCATCCAGTGATAATTTCCCTTTTTCGCTTAATTGCAGGATGGCAGCGGCACAGAATTGTTTGGAAACGGATCCCACAGGCATAGGCGTATCCGCTGTAATGGGTTCTCCGTTTTCCAGCTTTCCGTTAGAATAGGATGCCACCCGCTGTCCTTTCTTGGCGATGACAATTAAACCCTCAAAGGAATTGGACTTAGCCTGTTCCTCCAGGGAATGCTGCAGATCATCCTCCTGAGACACAGAAGAAAGAGAGGATACTTTTTCCTCCGAAGTATGAGCACTGCTGACCGTTTCTGAAACTGAAGAAACACCGGACCCAGCATGGGATTGTTCCTGACTTTCAGAATTTTTTGTGCAGCCGCTGAGCGCGATCAGAGCCGCAAGCAACAAAACCAACAGGCTGGCACCAGCTTTTTTCTGATTTTGATTCATAAAATACCTCCTCAGAAATTTTATATATTCTGCCATTTTCTCAAAAAGAAAATCCTCTTATTTCAATTCAAATAGTTTTGTAATTCTTTCAACCGAACCAAAAACCGCATCATAGCCAAAGCTGTCCTCATACCGATAAAAGGCATAGAAGGCTCCCATCAGCTGATAGGTAATCCGGATATTGGCATAGACATCATCCTTTAGCTCGGGATGATGGGAAAACAGTGTTTTTTTGATCTCCGCCTCAATTTTTTCCGGCAGTCTGGAAAACTGGGACCCTGAAAAAAGAATACTAACCATGCCGCGGTTGGCATAGAAGCCTTCTATCATTTCCCGGCTGGATTTGCATGGATTATAAATCATATCATCAGGGTTTTCAACATGGTGAAGAATTTCAGCAATGATATTTTCCTGCAGATAATTCGACAGATCATACATATCCCGATAGTGCAGATAAAAGGTTGCCTTGCTGATTTCAGCCCGTTCACTGACTTCCTTGACGGTGATGCGCTCCAAAGGCTTTTTGGCACGGATTTCCAGAAAAGCATTGGTAATGCTGCGCTTGGTTTTGGTTTCTCTCAGATCCATTTTGCTACCTCCTTGATAATATTAGATAAATATCAAATAATTGATTGCAGGACAAATTAGCCAATTGCATTCTGAAGCAGATATGTTATATTTATTATAGTCAGAAAACAGACAAATGTCAAATAGCAGGAGGAATTTGTTATGGATTATTATGGCTTTTATACGGGAGAAGTCTTTGATGCTTATGAATACCTTGGCGCCCACGTTAACGGAAACACTGTAACCTTCCGTACCTTTGCACCCCAGGCACAGGGAGTTGATCTGGTGCTGAACGATCGCATCATTCCCATGCAAAAGGTCTATAACGGACAATTCTATGAGGTGACGGTTTCTGATTTTTCCTTTGGCAGCAAATACGAATACCGTATTTGCTCCAACAACGGCTGCGTCAATCATTGTGACCCTTATGGTTATTGGATGGAACGGCGACCTGACCATCGTTCTGTATTATGGGATATGAATCAATATCAATTTCATGATGAAGCGTGGATGAAAAAACGTTCCGACATGAAGGAAAAGCCGCTGAACATCTATGAGATGCATGCAGGTTCTTTCCGCAAGCCCTCAGAAAAACCGGATGATTGGTACGATTACGACTCCCTGGGAGATGTTCTGATTCCCTATTTGAAGGAAGGCGGATATAACTATGTTGAATTCTTGCCCTTGTGTGAGCATCCCTGTGATGAAAGCTGGGGCTATCAGATTACTGGATATTTTTCTCCTACCTCCCGCTATGGTAATCCAACCCAACTCAAAAGGCTGATTGATAGGCTTCATCAGAATGATATCGGCGTGATTCTGGATTATGTTCCGGTTCATTTTGCCGTGGATGCTTATGCGTTATATCGCTACGATGGTTCTGCCCTGTATGAATATCCACATCAGGATGTAGGGAAAAGTGAATGGGGAAGCTGTAACTTTATGCATTCCCGCGGAGAAGTCCGCAGCTTCCTGCAGTCCTGCGCCAATTTCTGGCTGAAGGAGTATCATTTTGACGGCTTAAGGATGGATGCCATCAGTAATATTATTTTCTGGCAGGGTGACGAACACAGAGGAGTTAATGCCAATGCCGTCAATTTTGTCAGAAACATGAACCGCCGACTGAAAGAAATGAATCCCGGTTGTATGCTAATCGCAGAAGACAGCACCAGCTACAAAGGTATCACAGGCTCCCCTGACAAAGGCGGACTTGGCTTTGATTACAAATGGGATCTCGGCTGGATGCATGATACCCTGGATTTCATGGCGGCACCTCCTGAGAGAAGAACCGAGCTTTATCACAAGCTGACATTTTCGATGCTGTATTACTCGGATGAAAACTACCTGCTTCCCTTTTCACATGATGAAGTCGTCCATGGAAAAGGAACCATTGTCAATAAAATCTTCGGCTCGGAAGAGGAAAAAATACGTCAGGCCAGAATGCTTTACACCTATATGATGGTTCATCCCGGAAAAAAGCTGAATTTTATGGGCAACGAATTGGCCCAGTTCCGTGAATGGGACGAAAAGAGAGAACTGGATTTTTATTTATTAGGCGAGAGCCGCCACAAGGATTTTCACAATTACATGAAGGCGCTGCAGCATTTTTATCTGTCTCATCCCGCTTTATTTGAGAAGGATTATCAAACAGACGGATTTGAATGGGCAGACTGTCATCAGGAGAACAAACACGTCTATGCCATAACCCGCCGGTCAAAAGACGAAATCTTGCTGACGGTCTTTAACTTTGATAATCATTCCCAGTCCCATGCTGTCCCCATCCCGGCCGGCAGAAGCGTATCTCTGGTGTTTGCTTCCAATTCTGACAATCCTTCTTTTAACGTTTCAGATGGCACTCTTTATTCCGACCTTCCTCCTTACACTGCCTGGGTGTTCCGTGTGGAAAAATAATTGTTCCAGATCTCACCCAAGTTACTTTGGGTGGGGGTGCCCCCGCGGGCGACTTGACGAATGATTCACACATCCTGTCTTATTGTTTAGTGAAGCGAACACATCCGGTGTACGCAGGTGGCTTTCCGATCGCCCCCTGCACCCCTTCGGAGAAAAAACTTTAAGGAAAGTAAAACTAGTGCAAGGCTTGCAAAGCGTTCTTTCGGTCAAAAAAACCGTTCCAGAGCGCTCCGTATGGAAAAAACACAAGTTTTTTTGGAAAGGGGTTCGGGGGATAACCCTTTTTTCAAAAAAGGGTTTCCCCCGGCAGGGTTTGGGACAGAGACCCAATATTCCGGAGAAGAAAGTTGATTTCCGTGCCCCAATCGTATTATCACTTGACAAGGAAGTGTAAAAGCAATATAATAAAATATGTCAGTTAGCGATTCTAATGAATAGACAGTTCGTTGGCACCATCCTGTCGTTAAACAAAACCAGGGCTGAATCAGAAGAGAATTACTTCTGCCTGATCGGTGCGTCTGCGTTTGCAGACGCTTTTTTGTTGGCGTCCATGCTCTGCTGTCTTCATTCCGGGAGGAATACTATGTTTCAATTGATCACATCCGCATCCTTTGACAGTGCTCATTTTTTGTCAGGCTATTCCGGTAAATGCAGCCGCCTTCATGGTCATCATTGGGTACTGGAAGTAGTTATCCAATCAGAAGCCCTTCAGGCAGAAGGGGAGAAGAGAGGCATGATTCTGGATTTCAGTGATTTTAAAAAAGCCGTCAGAGCCCTTGCTGATCTATACGACCACGCACTGATTGTTGAGAAGGAAACCCTTCAGCCGAAAACCATGGAGGCTATGCTTCAGGAAGGCTTCCTGGTGATCGAGATTCCCTGCCGACCGACAGCAGAAAACCTCGCAAAACGTTTTTATCATCAGTTGAAAGAACAGGGGCTTCCTGTTTGTCAGGTGACGGTCTATGAAACACCTGAAAACGGTGCCGTCTATAAGGAGGATCAACCATGCTCCAGGTAGTAGAAACCTTTGTGAGTATCAACGGAGAAGGAACCAGAGCCGGGGAACTGTCATATTTTATCCGCTTTCACGGTTGTAATTTACAGTGTTCCTATTGTGATACCCGTTGGGCAAACGAAAAGGACACTCCTTTTCTTGAAATAACAGCCGACGAGCTTTGCAGAAAGGCATTAGAAGCCGGTGTAAAAAATGTAACCCTGACTGGTGGAGAGCCTCTTTTGCAAAAGGATCTTCCAAAGCTGACCGCTTTGCTGATACAGAATGGTCTGCGCACAGAAATTGAAACCAATGGAAGCCTTCCTCTCAATGAACTGGCTCAGGCAGCCCTGCGTCCGGTCTTTACAATGGACTATAAACTGCCTGGCAGTGGGATGCAGACGGCAATGAACACAAATAATTTCTCCCTGCTGGAGCATCAGGACACCGTCAAATTTGTCATCGGAGATCAGAATGACCTCGTATGCGCTGAAGCTGTTTTAACACAATATCATTTGTGTGAACACTGTCATGTGTATTTCAGTCCTGTATTCGGCAGGATTTCACCCGCTGAAATAGTGGATTTTATGAAAGAAAAGAAGCTTGCTATGGTTCGTCTACAGCTGCAGCTGCATAAAATAATCTGGGATCCGGACAAGAGGGGAGTATAAGCATGGATAAACAGGCAATAGAATATCATATCAAAGGTTTACTGCAGGCCATCGGAGAAGATCCGGAAAGGGAGGGCCTCCGTGAAACACCGGAGCGTGTTGCCCGGATGCTGGAGGAAGTATTAGAAGGCACCGCCTACTCCAATCATGATATCGCTGCCATGTTCGGCAAAACCTTTGAAGCTCCCGAAGGGGATAGTGAAGATAATATGGTGGTAATGAAGGACATTACCATTTTCAGTTACTGTGAGCATCATTTTGCACTGATGTATGACATGAAGGTCAATGTTGCTTACCTGCCTCACGGAAAAATATTAGGACTCAGCAAAATTGCCAGAATCTGTGATATGGCAGCAAAACGGCTGCAGCTCCAGGAGCGGATCGGCAGAGACATTGCGGAAATCATTTCCGAAGCTGCCGGAACCCCGGATGTGGCAGTGATGATTTGCGGAAGTCATAGCTGTATGACGGCACGTGGCATCCGCAATGCTTCCTCTAAAACAATTACTTCAACCTTTACAGGACGGTTCCGGGAGGATGCTTCTCTCCGCACCGCCGTTCAATTTGATTAACAGGGAGTCAAAAACAATGAAAGCACTGGTTTTATTCAGCGGCGGTGCAGACAGCACTACCTGTCTGGCAATGGCCATCAACGCTTATGGCACCGAGGAAGTCACTGCACTTTCCGTCAGTTACGGGCAGAAGCACTCCCGTGAGCTTCAATCAGCCAAGGAAATCGCTGCCTATTACGGCGTTTCCCATCGTCAATTGGACCTTGCCGCTCTTTTTGAAGGGTCAGATTGCTCTTTGCTCATTGGAACCGCACAGGAAATACCCAAGGAAAGCTATGCTCATCAACTAAAAAAAACAGGAGGCAAGCCGGTATCCACCTACGTTCCCTTCCGGAATGGATTATTTCTTTCTGCGGCTGCAGCAATTGCATTATCTCTTGGCTGCAGTGAAATTTGGTACGGCGCCCATCAGGATGACGCCGCAGGCAACGCCTATCCCGACTGCAGTACCGCATTTCATCAAGCTATGAACCAGGCGATTTATCTTGGCAGCGGAGAACAATTAAAGGTTGTGGCGCCATTGATTCAAAAAAACAAGGCAGAAGTCATTGCCCTGGGAACCGAACTGCAGGCACCCTATCATCTCACCTGGAGCTGCTATGAAGGCTCTGTGAAGCCCTGCGGACGATGCGGAACCTGTCTGGACAGAATCGCCGCATTTCAGGCAAACGGACTTAAAGACCCACTGATGGAAGGAGCAGAATAATGGACGGAAGAAAAGAAAATGAGCGGGGGGAGATCACACTTCTTGGCAATAACCATACCCAATACCCTACGGATTATCAACCGGAAGTTTTGGAAACCTTTCCGAATAAGCATCCGGAAAACGACTACTTTGTACGTTTTAATTGTCCGGAATTCACCAGTCTTTGTCCCATCACCGGGCAGCCGGATTTTGCAACCATTTACATTTCCTATATTCCGGCGGATCGCATGGTAGAGAGTAAATCCCTCAAGCTGTATTTATTCAGCTTTCGGAATCACGGAGATTTCCACGAGGACTGTGTCAATATTATCATGAAGGATCTGATCAGGCTGATGCAGCCAAAATATATTGAAGTATTCGGAAAATTTCTTCCGAGGGGTGGCATTTCCATTTATCCCTATTGCAACTACGGAGCACCCGGAACAAAATGGGAAAAACTGGCCTGGGAACGGCTGGCAGGGCAGTGGTCATCCGCAGATGCCTATCAGTAACATTTGTGTAAAATAATTGGGAAATGACCGATTCAATGCAGGTACCCAACCCGGATCGCTGCCGCGATACGTCCTGTACGGTCACGCACCAGTAACCTGTTCCATTCACAAAACGCCCAAGAAAACAGAGGCTTTCGCACTGCGTGAAATGAACGCTTGTGCAAAAGCCTCTGCTTTTTTGTTTCAATCGATTATTCAGTTTCTACACGGAAGACATTTGTCTCTCCGCCGACACAGAAGCAGTCTCCTGCCCGCAGCTTGACGGGAGTATGTGCATCCAGTTTTCTTCCGGTTTCCAGTAAATATGTACCATAAGAGGAACGAAGATCCGTCAGCGTAAATTCCTGGGTAACAGGATCAAAGGTAAGGGTACAATGCTTGCTGCTGACACCTGGGGTTCCCTTTTCAAACACAACCGAGCAGCTGACAGGATCCCGACCGATCATCAGGGGAGTCAGTCCCACAGGATAGCTCTGTCCGTTGTGCTGCTCGCACAGAGAACGCAGATATCCTTTTTTGAGAGAGGGATCACTTGCATACAGGCTTTCAATATCCAGAATTTTGTTGGCTGCAGCCTTCTTTTTGCTGCTGCGGATGGATACAATTGCAACGATAGCAATCAAGGCTGTCAACACCACGGAACCGGCTGCTATCAGAATAATAATCATCACATTACCGGAATCATCCGAAGCATTCTGCTGAACAGAGGAATTATCCTGAATCACAGAAGTCTGTTTGGAAGGGTCGGTACTCTGTTCCTTAGAGGATTCCTCTGTCTTGGAGGTTTCCGCCACAACAGGCTTCGTGGGTGCTTCCACTTTTTCATAGGGGATCTTATTTTTGTCCAGGAACTTAAACAACTCGGAGGAATTGATTGCATAGTAGTCTGCTTCAATCTGTGACTCAAAAGGACTCTGGGACCAGACATTTGTATTGACACCGATGACATAGCCTTCTTCCGTTACCAGAGGACCACCGGAATTACCGTGCTGTACAGTGGCATCAATCGCAATTCGCGCGATACCGCTGGAACCGCTGGAAACAAATTTGGTGATGGAACCCTTATGGACGGTTGTATCTTCGATTCCATACTGGCTGGCACTGGTATATTCGTTGTCAGCATTACCGGGAAAACCAACCGTATAAACCGTATCACCGACCATATCCGGTTTTGTTTCCATCAGCTTTAAGGTATGCCGTTTGGTGGTAGGATGCTTCAGGCACAGAACAGCCAGATCGTCCTTATTCACATCCCCATACGCTACTACTCCGGCCCAATCATAATCATTCTGAGAATAGTAAATCCGTACTTCCGTCTCCTGAATTTCGGCATACATTTTATTCCCGGAAGAATCGGTTCCCGCTTCAACCGGTGTGTAGTTGGAGGTCAGGTATTCCTGCACAACATGATAGTTTGTGACAATATACTGAGGATCTTTGGTATTTGGGGGCCCGATAAAAAAGCCGGTACCGGATGAAATGGGACCTTCTCCAACATCGACATAATTACGGGCACCGTCCTTGACAATAAAGAGACGGGCTTTTGTGGCATAGATCACGACCGCCACCGTTCCGCTTTTGACCGAGTTGTCAAATGCCTCAACTTCAATCGCCGGAAGAGAAAAAGGAACAAAAAGAAATAAGAAAACCGCCATCAGCGCAGCACAAACTTTTGAAAACACAGATTTCATGATTTCAGCTCCTATCTGAATGAGCGTTCCGGACAAGAAAAACCAACGCACAAATCCGTAAATCACACATTCTTTTCTTAAATTTATTAACGAAATCAATGGCTGTTTGACAGAATTACGCTCATCTATATTTTATCAATAATACCACCATAAATCAATACATTTTCATAAAATATTACAAAATAATCCCCCCGCAGCGCGGACCAATGTCATTAAGGTAAAGCACAAATAAAGAATACCTCGTACTAAAACAAAGGTACGGGGTATTTTTCTATGTTCTTATCTTAATGACATTGCGCAGCACGGAGGGATTTCTTAAAAACTTAGTTTCAGAGCAGCTCCATAACCGCAACGCTTCTGGTCATAAAGCCCTCCGTTTCGTCTGCATTCAGCTTACGCTGGCTCATCAGGGCAAGATCAAAAATATGGCGGCAAAGTAAATTGCGCTTATCCACTTCAAAATCAGCCAGCTTTTTGACCACACTATTGGCGGTATTGACAATTAACGTTTCCGAAGCAGCTCCGGCTTCACCAAACATATTGCCATAAATCTTGCTGATATCATTCATTCGTCTTTCATATTCATTAATGGTCAGGATGGCGGGTATATTGGCTGTTTTCAGGTTTTCAGTCTTAATCTGCAGTTTTTCCATACCAAGGGCATCCCTGAACATCTGTACAACAGCTTCATCCGTTTCCTTGCTGTCTTCCGCAGCTTCTGATTTCAGCGCGTCTCCGATTTCGGAATCAATACGGACAAATTTGGTTCCGGATTCCATGTATTCCAGGAAGGTCACAAAATGGGCATCAATGTTATGCTCGAGAATCACCGCATCCAGACCGTTTTCTTTGAAGATTTTAATATACTGTCCCTGAACATCCGTACTGGAAACATAATACACTTTATTATCCTGCTTTGGCAGCTCGGCAAAGGTCTTGTATTCGCCCTCGAGGTTTTTAAACAGCAGAATATCCTTGACTCTCTCATAGAATTTTTCATCCTTGATGCAGCCAAACTTGATAAAGGGAGAAATATCATCCCAATAGCTTTCATAGGATTTCCGTTCGTTTTTAAAGACAGAGGTCAGCTTATCCGCCACCTTTTTGGTGATATGCTTGGAAATCTTTGCAACCTCACCGTCGTTCTGCAGGAAGGAACGAGAAACATTCAGCGGCAGATCCGGACAATCAATCACACCCTTCAGCAGCATCAGAAACTCCGGCACAACCTCTTTAATGTTATCGGCAATATAAACCTGATTGGCAAACAGCTTTATTTCACCCGGCATTACCTGCAGCTTATCGGTCTGTTTTGGGAAATAGAGTATCCCCTTCAGATTAAAGGGATAATCCACATTCAGATGAATCCAGAACAGGGGCAGGTTCATATCCGTAAAGGTCTCTCTGTAGAAATCCTCATATTCCTCGGTTGTACAATCCTTGGGTGCCTTCAGCCAAAGAGGAGTTGTATTATTCAGCGGCTTTTCTTCCTGGGTTTCCGGTTTTTTCTCCTCGGTTTCTTCCTTCACACAACGGAAATAGATTTCATAGGGCATATAATGGCAGTACTTCCGCAGAATTTCCTTGAGCTTGAACTCATTCAGAAACTCGCTGCCATCCTCGGAAATATGCATGGTAATGGCAGTACCTCTTTCTGTTTTGCTGCCCTCGGAAATTTCATAGGTATGGCTGCCGTTGCTTTCCCAGTGTACAGGGGCAGCATCCTTCTGATAGGAAAGGGTTTCAATTTCCACATTTTCGGAAACCATGTAGGCAGAATAGAAGCCTAATCCAAAGTGTCCGATAATTCCGGTTTCGGCATCCGTCTGATCCTTGTATTTTTCCAGAAATTCCTGGGCACCGGAAAAGGCAATCTGTGCGATATACTTTTCGACTTCTTCCTCTGTCATACCAATACCGTTATCTGATACGGTAATCGTTTTTGCCTCCTTGTCCAGAACAATGTCAATCCGGGGTGTCATGGCATCATCCTGTATTTCACCCATCAGACAAAGGCTTTTATATTTCTTGATTGCATCACAGGCATTTGCCGTGATTTCACGGATAAAGATATCCTTATCCGAATAAAGCCACTTTTTGATGATGGGAAAAAGATTTTCCGAATCAACTTTAATTTGTCCTTCACGTTTCATGAACTACTACCTCCAGGATAATTAATATTATTGCAGACAGCAGGATAATGATTTGTTGTCTGTTTGCATGACGGATTAGCCGTCCGACTGCGACATACTTCTTTCCAGCCATTGCTGATAGGTCATCAGAACCTGTCTTGGCTTGGAGCCTTCGTGGGGTCCTACAATACCCATTTGTTCCATCTCATCAATCAGTCTGCCTGCTCTGGCATAGCCCAGCCGCAAACGCCGCTGAAGAAGGGAGGTAGAGGCCTGGCCGGCTTCTACGACGCACTGAATCGCCTGCTCCATCACCGGATCCAAAGCACTGTCCTCCGTATCCGCCGACTTAGAGCTGTTTTCTGCCGCAGCACTGCGTTCAATCTGATCAATGACATCCTTATCGTAGGTAATTTCTTCCGTGCGGTTTGTTTTGATGAATTCAACGATGCTTTCAATCTCATTATCATCCACAAAACAGCCCTGCACCCGGATGGGTTTAGTGGTGCCGATAGGGGAGAACAGCATATCACCCCGTCCAAGGAGCTTTTCCGCTCCGCTGGAATCCAGAATCGTACGGGAATCAATCTGCGATTTGACGGCAAAAGCAATTCGGCTGGGTACATTTGCCTTGATAAGACCGGTAATGACATCCACAGAAGGCCGCTGGGTAGCGATTACCAGATGCATTCCGGCAGCACGAGCCATTTGTGCCAGCCGGCAAATGGATTCTTCCACTTCATTGGGAGCCGCCATCATCAGATCTGCCAACTCATCAATGACAATCACAATCTGAGCCATTTTTTCCAGCTTGCGGATTTCCTTTGGCTCTGACTCTGCATTTTTGATTTCCGCCTGAGCCTGGGCCAGCATTTCATCTTCCTCAAAGGTTCTCTCGTTATCATCGAGATAGGCTTCCTGGTTTTCAGTATGCTGTTTGTCCGCCTCTGCATTTTGCTTATCCACCAACCGGTTATAGCTGTGCATATCCCGGACATTGTATTCGGCAAAGGTTTTGTACCGCTCCAGCATTTCGTTGACGGCCCAGTTCAGAGCACCGGCTGCTTTCCGGGGATCCGTAACGACAGGTACCAGCAAATGGGGAATCCCATTATAAACTCCCAGTTCTACCACCTTCGGGTCAATCAGCATCAGCTTGACTTCATCCGGGCTTGCTTTGTACAACAGGCTGACCAGCATAGAATTGATGCAAACCGATTTACCGGAACCGGTGGAACCGGCAATCAGCAAATGCGGCATTCTGCTCAGATCCGCCAGGGTAATTTTTCCGGTAATATCCTTACCCAGTGCCACTGTCAGCCTGCTTTTGGCATTCTGAAACTCTCTGGATTCCACCAGACTCCTCATTTTGACAACAGAAACGATTCTGTTAGGCACCTCTATTCCGACAGCGTTTTTTCCGGGAATCGGTGCTTCGATCCGCACACCTGTCGCTGCCAGATTCATGGCAATATCATCAGACAGATTGGTAATCTTACTGATTTTTACACCGGAAGCAGGCTGCAGCTCATAGCGGGTAACAGAAGGACCGCGGCTGATATTGGTAATCGTCGTCTGAACACCAAAGCTTTTCAGAGTTTCAACCAGCTTGTTGGCGTTCTGATGCAGTTCCTGTGAAATGTTTTGTTCTTCCTCCTCCGGCTGAGGCTCCAGCAGGGTAAAAGGAGGAACCAGATATGGCAGTTCCGTATTGGAATGAATAACGCCGAAATCATAAAGCTCGGCAGGTCTGACCTTATCTTCCTCAGGTTCCTTATGTACCGCATGGTCAGCAGGCTCTTCCTTCTGCCTGACGGAAGCTGGAACCGGGGGAGCGGGAGACACAGGGGGAGGAGTGGTGGTTTTTTTTGGCTGCCTGGAGCCAAAAACGGTACGTAACACATCATCATAGTTTCCTGGATCTTCGGCATCGGCCTCCTCAGTTTCAAGCAGTTGTGCGATATCCAGCGGTTCCTGATCCGGTTCCTCGACAGCTTCCGGTTCCGTTTCAGGGGACAGAACAGGCTCCTTTTTCTTTTTCGGATGTCTGGGACTGATATCGGGAATAAGACCTTCAATGCCGGTGGTTTCCTGAGTTTTGTCCTTCGTTTTTTCAGAAAGTGTCATATCTGCCCCATCAGGATGCAGAGCAGTGGCATCTTCCTGGTTTGAAACAGGCTTTTTGGCTTCTGCAGTGGGTTTATGACGGCTTTCCTCCGGCTGATAAATTGGAACCTTGTCAATACGGTTAAACTCACTTTGCTGCTTTTGCTTTTTCTTATTGATTTTTTTATCTACCCTGATCTGAACATCTCGTTCCATGGTGATTTGTTTATTTTCATTCCGGAGCTTTCTTTCCTCTTCCCGGACGCGATTCCTGACCTCTCTGTGAACGACAATCTTATCGCTGACAGGCTCCTTGATTCTGTCTATGAGATTCATAAACAGAGCTTCAAAGGACATATAAACAAAAAAGGCGAGGATCAGCAGCGATACCATGCCGCCAGCCATGGAACCCAGAAGTTTTGCCATGGGAATTCCCAGCAGACCACCGATCAGTCCGCTGCCGTGATGGTGAGACCCTGCCCGGAAGCAGTTTGCCAGCTCGGTTCCATAGCTCTCCAACGCCATTCCCGAGGAACCAAAGGCATAAAGCATGGTAGCAAACATCACGATAGTTCCCGAAAAAAAGAACACCTTCAGCGGAAAGCGATAGGTTGATCTGATTCTGAACATCTGTGCGGCACAGTAAACCAGAATCATCGGAACAATAATTCCCAAAAATCCAAAGACGCCTCTATAGCATTCATGGAGAGAACGCCATGCACTTTCCCCCTGCATAAAAAACAGCAGCAGGAAAAAAAACGTAAAGCATAACAGCACAACACCCTTAATAAAGCGGATTCTCTTGAGATTCTCCAGATTCTGAACCGATTTTGGGTGAGAGGGAGAAGACTGCTTTTTTCTCTGAGGAGTTTTGGATCCTGTTTTGGAAGCACCGGTCCTTTTGGGGGATCCGGTTGTCTTTTGGGCTGCCATAATTTTCTATTTCACCTCTATTGACATAGATCATCGAAATCCGTGTATCAGAAATTCAGTGACTGCTGTGTAAACAGATTAGTCCCCGATGCAAGCTCAACAATGCTGATCAGCAGGATAATCAGTCCCACACCTGCAGTATAGAGAATAAAAATATGCATTTTATCGGTTGAGAGAAGCCACTTAAAAAGCTTGATTGCAATAAAGCCTACCACCGCCGCACAAATGATTCCTACCAGAACAAGGAAGAAATTGACATCTCCCGCACCGTTGTTTTCTGCTGACAGGACATCCTTCAGCTTCAGCAAAGCCGCAGCCACCACTGCCGGTGTTCCCAGCAAAAAGGAGTAATCCAGTGCCACCTGCTTATTGATTCCTCGAAGCTGGCTTGCGCCCAAGGTTGAGCCGGAACGGGACAGGCCCGGAAAAACAGCTGCCGCTCCCTGAGTCAGGCCGACAATCAGAGCATCTATCACGGTGTAGCGTTTTCTTCTCTTCAAACGATATCTCTTTCCGTTGATAATCCTGACAGGCTGACGTTTTCTTGCTCCGAAAAAGAGCAGCATGCTGGTTCCCACCAAAGAAAGACCCACCACAAAGAAATAGCCATCCTTGGAAAAAAGATCTTCAAGATCCTTGATCTTCATTCCTGTGCCAGGTATCGGCAAAAACAACAGGAACAAGGGGAGAAGTCCGATGATAATCATCATTGCAAGATTTTCTTCTCCGGTCATTTCCTTCCATTTAAACTGACGGTGGACCATCTTTTTGATGATAGAAATCAAAGATCCAAAGAGTTTTTTGATCAATCGGAAATAAACCGCTACTACAGCGGCCAGGGTTCCGATATGCAGCATAACAGAAAAAAATGAATTATTTTCGTTGACTCCGGAAATATGCTGATATATTGTCAGATGTCCGCTGCTGGAAACCGGCAGAAACTCTGTCAATCCCTGAATGATGCCCTGAAAAACCGCATCAAAAAAGTTCATTTTTTATGTACCCCCCCAAAAGCATACGGCAGAATCGATCTGCCGGAAAATCACTAAAGCGGACACAGTTAATTCTGCCGCTTTTTGTTGGTTATTCTTCTTTTATCGATCATCCGGTATAATGCTCTGACTGCATCATGAAGATTACCCAGATGGTGAATCAGACCTTCCCTGACGGCTGTTTCTCCGTCAAGAATCGTTCCGATATCCATCACCAGCTCACTGGTATTCAGTGCCAGCTCATTATATCGTTCCGCAGTGATTGCCGAATGTGCGGTTACAAAATCAGTTATGCGCTGCTGCATTCTCTGAAAATACTCAAAGGCCTGTGGTACCCCCAGCATCATACCGCTCATACGAACCGGATGAATTGTCATGGTGGCAGAACGGACAATAAAGGATTTTTTAGCTGCCACTGCAATGGGAACCCCAATGGAATGTCCGCCGCCAAGCACCAATGATACCACCGGCTTTGTCATTCCTGCCATCAGCTCCGCAATGGCAAGACCTGCCTCCACATCGCCTCCAACCGTATTAAGAATCATCAGCAGCCCGTCAATAACCGTACTTTGCTCAACAGCAATCAGCTGCGGGATAATATGCTCATATTTCGTCGTTTTGTTCCTGGGAGAAAGAAGATAATGGCCTTCAATCTGACCGATAATGGTCATACATTGAATCACATAGTCCCCGTTGTCGGAAATAATGGATCCTGTTTCAATGATCCTTCCCAAGGTCTGATCCCGGCAATCATTTTCCCCAATGGTTTCTGACTGTCGCTGTTCTTCATCATACTCCGGCACAAAAGACTCCCGTTGGATACCATGACCGTTCATACCGAATGTACCTCCTGCCGTAAAGATAATCTGTCAGGATTAGTATGAACAGACACGGCCAAAAGCATACATACAACCTTTCTTTGCAGCAGATGTAACCATCATATTCCGGAGACGCAAATTTTATTCCCAGTGCAGCTTCCGATGCAAAAAACGGCAAAGAGCGGAAACCGGTACTGTCAGAAGTCCCCAAAAAATACTATATATCAGACAAATCTGCCCGCAAAAATTGAAACGGCAGTGAGAATAATCCCACACCTTCCAACGAAGACAATAATTCAGAAAAAAGCCTGAAATAAACTCCACATAAGTGATAACCGTGCTGCCAATACAGCATTTTATCCACAGAGAACAGGATGTCATCCTTGCAAATATCTTGAACAGTATCGTAAAGCATATTCCACCGGTCAGGATCATGCTCCAATGAGTGTATTTTCGCCAGAGCAGTTCAATTCCACCATACAAAGCACCGCCTACCGAAAGCAGCTTCATACAGCACCAGATTTGTTTTTTCATGCTCATTCACCCTGTCAGATAGTATTTGCGTGATAGGGTGTTTTCAGTCAGCCGTTCATTGTTTTTTCTTATGTAAAATAATGGCTTGGAGCACGATACCGATAACAGCCAATACCGCAAGCACTACCATGGAATAAACAATCCCGTCACTGTAGGGCGGCTTCTTTTCTTCGGACAAAGCTTTGTGTGGAGCAGGGTGAAGCGGATTCTGACTGATAACCTCCGGCTCGACGGTCCTGATGATGCTTTCCGCGATGGTCTCATGTCCCTTCCTGTTAGGATGAATGTCTCCCTCCCGCACAAGTGTCAGATCCTGATACCTGTTTTCAAAAACGGACAGCAAATCAACAAATTCAACACCGTCTCCCAGCCGGTCACTATCCGTCAAAGCAGCGGTTCTGCGATGGAGGTCCTGAAAAGCCGTATCCGCCAAATCGGCCAACCGGCTGTTGCCAACCGCGGCAACAGGATTATAGGGTAAAATCACCATAATAGTCCCTTCACATCCGGTTTTCCGCAGATAATCAACCATTTCCCGAAGGTTGTTCTCATATTGTACGGCACATTCCTTCATCTGTTGACCTGCCTCTGCTTCGGTACACCTGTCAATCAGTTCCCGAAATGCTGCAGGATGTGCCAGAACCGTGGAAAAACCGGTGGTAAACGGGGCTATACTGGTGGGGGAGGAAAGAGCAGCCGCCGGTTCCGTCCAAAGGGCAGGCTGATTTTCCATTTCAATTGCCAACCGTTCCTCCAGCGCTGTAAGGATATCGTTTGCACCGCAGGAAATCAGAATCACGTCCGACTTTTTAAGGATTTCCGGGTCCGTTGTCTTGACGGATGCCAGTATCTGAGCGCTGGTCCAGCCGGATGTGGCAAAATTATAATAGTCTTCTCTGGCTTTTGCACCAAAATGTACGGCAACCAGGCTTGCAAAACTGCTTTGGGAATGATAATTATCAGAGGGCACAAAATCCTCCAATCCAAAACCCGCCGCAAGGGAATCACCAAAAACAGTGATACACTTTTTTTCGGATGCCTCCTGTGCCGAAACCGGCATACAAAAGCAGGAAAGAGCCAAAAAGAGTGTTGTAAGCACTCCGAGGATTCGTTTCATAGAATGCCTCCTTAGCTCAGAAAGCCGTCAATAATCGTTGCCTCTGCTTCTTCCTCCGTCATGCCCAGCGTCCGGAGCTTGAGAATCTGTTCTCCGGCAATTTTACCGATAGCAGCCTCATGAATCAGCGCTGCATCGTTATCTCTGGCATGAAGCTCAGGAGCGGCATCCACCTTGCCGTTCTCTGAAATAATGGCGTCACATTCGGAATGTCCTGTACAGGGGGCATTGCCCACGATGACAGAATGATAGGACTGATGAGAATTATCTCTCGCCACGGAGCGGGAAATCAGATCAACGCCTGCGTCCTTGCCGTTCATTTCAACCCTGAAATCCGTTTTGGCTGTCTGATTCTTTTCCGTCAGAATTCTTTCACGGATCAATAGCCTGGCACCGGGGCCAAGCTTTGCATTGGTCAGTCTTTCGGTTTTGTCCACCCCTCCGATCTGGGCTGTGTCCATTTCCAGCACCGCATTTTCCTCCAGCTCGGCTTCCGTAACGGGATCAATGGTCCGGATACCGGTCCCGTGTCCCTTTCCGATATGCTTTTCCTGGTATGTCACTTTGGATCCCTTTCCCAGGAAAAAGCGATGAATACCGTTATG
Source organism: uncultured Ruminococcus sp. (assembly GCA_902772955.1). Lineage (GTDB taxonomy): Bacteria > Bacillota > Clostridia > Oscillospirales > Acutalibacteraceae > UBA1213. The sequence continues at coordinate 1,206 of CACYCV010000161.1, read as the reverse complement.
TCTGGCCGGTTCTCCTGTCTCCGTGTGGATACCGCACCCGGCAACGATCACAACATCGGCATCCTCTCCTACAAAAAAGTCATTATACACCAGGTCATCCACATTGCCGTGGGTTACACAGGCGGGAATCGACACGGTTTCATTTTTGGTACCGGGAGCAATATAGATTTCAAGACCGGGCTTGTCCTTTTTGGATTCAATCCGGATATTTTTGCTGGACATTCTTCCGGCACAAGTTCCGTTTTCGCGAATGTTATAAGCGCCCTTGAATTCTCCGTCCCATTCTGAGATTTCTCTCAACAGATCCTTTGTTATTTCATTCATCAGAACATCGCCTCCTGTTTAAAGCATTTTCCGGAAATGGCATTGTTTTCAGCCAGCAGCTTCATCATTTCCTCCGGTTTTCCTTGTGCCTTGATGGTACCGTTGGCAACGATGGCGATTTCATCAGCAATTCTGAGAATTCTTTCCTGATGGGAAATGATAACAATGGAACCGTTAAGACTGCGGCGAATTTCTTCAAAGGTTTTAATCAGATTGGTAAAGCTCCACAGATCAATACCGGCCTCCGGTTCATCAAAAACCGTAAGAACAGAATGTCTGGCCAATACGGTTGCAATCTCAATCCGCTTGATTTCGCCGCCGGACAGAGTGGCATTGACCTCACGGTTGACATATTCCTCGGCACATAAGCCAACCTTGCTCATAATGTCACAGATTCTGTCAAAGCCAAGCTTTTCTCCTGCGGCAAGTTCGATGAGTCGGCGAACGGTAATTCCCTTAAAGCGAACCGGCTGCTGAAAAGCAAAGCTAATGCCCATCCTTGCTCTTTCGGTAATGTCAACATGGGTAATATCGGTATCATTCAGAAAAATCGAACCGCTGTCAGCACTATAAATTCCGGCAATGATTTTTGCCAGTGTGGTTTTGCCGCCTCCGTTCGGTCCGGTTATGACAATCAGTTTTCGGTCAGGAACCGTCAGGTTCAGATGATTCAGCACGCCGGCACCATCCGGTGTGCTCCAGGATATATTTTCCAGCCTTAGCAATTTCTATCATCCTTTTCTATATATGTTTGAACAATCCTATATATTATATCACAGAACGAAGCAATATACAAATGTTTTTTCTGAACTTTTTGTAGGAATTCGGCGAAAATACATTCTGAAAACGTCCCGTATGATTATTTCGGATGTATTTTTCTTT